>JAGNTT010000072.1 GCA_017987425.1 Candidatus Omnitrophota bacterium | reverse complement strand
CTCGAAGAAATGAACAAGCTGGCCAAGCAAGGAAATAAAAAAGCCGTTAAATTCTGGGAAGAGGCAGCGACGCACATCGGAAATAATTTGGTCGGTGTCGTTAATTTGTTAAACCCGCAAAGAATCGTGATCGGCGGGGGAGTGTCAAACAACCACCAGTTTTTGTTTAAAACGATTAATGCCGTCATCCGAAAAAGGGCGATGCCGACCCAGGCCGCGATGGTTAAAATCATCCGTGCTCAACTCGGTAACGACGCCGGTATATTAGGCGCCCAAGTCCTAGTCAACGAACAGAAGTAAGGGAAGAATGATCCGTCAACTACGTTTTTTTATTCTGGTCGCCGTTCCGCTGTTCCTGATCGTGTTTCTGTCTCCCTCGCTGCGCGCCGAGACCGCTCCCGCCGCCGATGAATCCAAATCGGATCTCATGAAATCATCCGGCCCCGTTGAGCTCAAAGGCGACAAAGTTTCATTCAATAATCAGGAAAATAAATTTGAAGCAGAAGGCAATGTCGTCGTCACCCGCGGCGACATCACTATTTATGCGGATGCCATGCAGTTTTACCGTCAGGAAAAAGTGGCAATCGCCCAGGGAAATATCATCGTCGAGACACTCAAGGGGACGATCACCGGCGACAAGATGACGTACAATCTGGAATCCCAGACCGGAAATTTTACCAACGCCCACATTTCGACAGATCCTTTTTACGGCAAAGGCACCATCATTTCGAAGACCGGCCCGCAGGAAATCAACATGCAGGACGGTTATCTGACAACCTGCGATCACGACATTCCGCATTATCGCCTGCAGGCAAAAAATATTAAGGTCGAGCCCGGCAAACAGGCTCAGGCCAAGAGAGTCAAGGTATTCGTCGGACCTGTGCCGCTCATGTATCTTCCCAGATATACCCAGAGTCTCGCCGATAGACATCCACGCTATTCTTTAACGCCGGGTTATTCCAAAAATTTCGGTTTTTATGTTCTGAACGCCTGGCGCTATGATTTTAACGAGAAGGTCAACGGTGTGTTCCATGCGGATTTCCGTGACCGTAAAGGCGGGGCCGTCGGGGCGGATGTCAATTACAGAAGCTCCTGGGGCGACGGGGCCATACGGACCTATTACGCGAGCGAGTATAACATCGGCAATGCTCATATTTGGGACAAAGGGGATATCAAGGCAACTCACCGGGACCGTTACAAAGGGGAATGGTTCCATCATGCCGATCCCGACGACAAAACGGCAGTGACGTTTCAGTATTACAGAATGAGCGATGCCGATTTTCTTAAGGATTATTTCGAGCGTGAAAACCGTAACGACCCCAATCCGCCGAGCTATTTTGTTCTCACCCGTCTTTTGACCTACGGCACGCTCGGTCTTACCATCCAGCCAAGGGTGAATAATTTTAATACTGAAGTCGAGCGTCTTCCCGAGCTTACTTATAACCTTTCCAATCAGGCCCTCGGTTCAACAGGGCTTTTCTTCAAGAACACCAGTTCTTACGTAAATCTGACCAAGAAGTTCGCCACGCCTTCTTCGATCAATCTGCATACTGATCGTTTGGATACACAAAATGAAATTTCCTATCCCATGAAGATCGCCTTCTTCGAGCTCAAACCTTTCGTCGGCGGGCAGCATACATTTTATAGCCGTACCATCAACAAGGAAGACTTCAATACTGTCCGAGGCCAGTTCAGGACCGGGGCGGATTTGAGCACGAAGTTTTCCAAGGTCTTTGATGTCCAGGGAAAGTTCCTGGGAATGGAAGTCAACCGTTTGCGTCATATCATCGCCCCCTCGATCGCCTATTTATACGCTCATGAGCCGTCGCTGGAGGCATCCAAACTGGACCAGTTCGATGCCATTGACGCGCTTGAACGCAGCCACCGGATCACATTTGCCCTTGAAAATAAACTTCAAACGAAACGCAACGGCATGCCTGTCGATCTGGCGCGTCTTATTCTCGAGACGCCATTTCTTTTGAAAGAAGATCCGGGCCAGGGCGGTTTCGGACATGTCATTGCCAAGATGGAGTTGAGCCCGACGGACTGGCTGCGTTTTTCCAGCGACGCGGATTACAATGCCCAGGCGCAGCATTTGGAGTCGATCAATTATGATATGTATCTCAACGGCGGAAAAGACAGCAAATGGTATCTGAACTTTTCGGAACGTTACAGCCGCGATTTCGATAATCAGTTTACGACCGAATTGGGCTATGTGATCAATCCCATATGGCGGTTTAAGATCTATCAACAGTTTGATGTCGAAAGCGGAATAAATAAGGAGCAGCAGTATGCCTTGATCCGTGACATGCATGAGTGGGAAATGGAATTTAATTTCAACCATACCCGTGGCGACGGAGCTCAGTTCATGGTGATTTTCCGACTCAAGGCATTCCCGGAATTGGCGGTTGATGCATCCACAGGTTTTAATAAACGTAGAGCAGGTCAACAATAAGGAGCAGTGATACAAAATGAACATCGCAATTATTGGCGCAGGTTATGTCGGGCTTGTCACGGGCGTATGTCTCGCCCACATCGGTCACACAGTCATCTGTGTGGATAATAATAAAGATAAAGTCAAAAGTCTTACGGCCGGTCACATTCCCATTTACGAGCCCGGTCTCGAGGAGATTCTCAAGGAATGCGTACGTAAAAAACGTCTGACGTTCACGCATTCGATCGCCGATGCGAGCAAGAAAGCGTCCGTCATTTTCATTGCCGTCGGTACGCCTTCAAAGCCCAACGGAGACGCGGATTTGACATTCGTCGAGAACGTCGCGCGCGAGATCGCCGGCGTCATGACGTCCTACAAACTTATCGTCGAGAAATCGACCGTTCCGGCGGAAACGGGCTTGAAGATCGAACGCACCATCAAGCTTAATCTTCCCAAAAAATTCAAAAGCGGACAGAAGGCCCTGATTGATTTTGACGTTGCTTCCAATCCGGAATTCCTGCGCGAAGGTTCGGCCGTCCATGATTTCATGAATCCCGACCGTATTGTCATCGGCGTGGAATCCAAGAAGGCCGAAGAACTTCTTAAAGAGATCTACAAGCCGCTCAAGGCCAAGTTCGTCGTGACCAACATCAGTTCCGCGGAAATGATCAAGCACGCGTCCAACTCATTCCTGGCTACGAAGATTTCCTTCATCAACGCGGTGAGCCAGATCTGCGACCGCGTCGGCGCGGATGTTCTTAAAGTCGCCGAAGGTATGGGATTCGACAAGCGTATCGGCCGCCAGTTTCTCGACGCCGGTATCGGTTACGGCGGAAGCTGTTTTCCCAAAGACGTCGATGCGTTCGTGCGTTTAAGCGAAAAAAGCGGATACGATTTCAAGCTGCTGCGTGAAGTCCGTGATATCAACGAGGATCAGAAAAAGTCCTTCATCAAGTTGATCGAAGACAAACTGTGGATCCTGCGCGGCAAAACCATCGGCGTGCTTGGCCTGGCATTCAAGCCGAACACCGACGACATGCGCAGCGCCGCTTCCATTGACATTATCTCCGCTCTTCAGAAAGAAGGAGCGAAGATCAAGGCCTATGACCCCAAGGGGATGGAAAACGCCAAGAATTTTCTCAAGAACGTCACGTACTGCAAGGATTCCTATTCCGTCGTGAAAGATTGCGACTGCATATTGCTTTTGACCGAGTGGGATGAGTTCAAGAAGCTTGATATGGCCAAGGTCGGGCGCAGTATGCGCCAGGCGGTTTTGTTCGACGGTCGCAATTTTTATGACCGCGACGAGATGGAAAAATTAGGTTTCGAATATTTTGGTATCGGCCGCGGCCGTTTATCCTAAAAGAAAGGATTATCGAATGTCTGCCAGTTTAGTCGCAAAAATCAAATCAAGAAAGGCCACGATTGCCATCGTTGGTTTGGGTTACGTCGGATTGCCTTTGGCCGTGAGCTTTGCCCAGAAGGGTTTTAAAGTGTTCGGCATCGACAAGGACGAAGACCGTGTGCGCCGCATTCAAAACAGCGAGAGCTACATCACGGATCTCAAAACCAAGGATCTCGTCGATGTTGTAAAAAACGGCAAGTTCAGTGCCGGTACAAATTCCGACGTGCTGGGACAGGCAGACGCGATTATCATCTGCGTTCCGACGCCGCTGCGCCGCAAATATACACCGGATATTTCCTATATCGTCAGCGCCGTCAAGGACGTGGCCAAGAATTTGAAAAAAGGCCAGCTCATCGTTCTCGAGAGTACGACTTATCCCGGCACGACCGAGGAAATGATCAAGCCGGTCCTTGAGCTCAATAATTGTAAAGTCGGCCGTGATTTTTACGCCGCATTCTCGCCCGAACGCATCGACCCGGGCAACAAGCATTACGATGTCACAAAGATCCCGAAACTCGTCGGCGGCATCACTCCTCAGTGCGGGGAATTGACCAAGCTGCTGTACAACCAGATCATCAAGGAAGTCCATCTTGTGTCGTCCGCCCGCGCGGCGGAAATGGCAAAGCTCCTCGAGAATTCCTTCCGCATCATTAACATCGGATGGATCAATGAGGTTGCGATGATGTGTCATAAGCTCAACATCGACGTCTGGGAAGTCATCGATGCCGCCAAGACCAAACCGTTCGGCTTCATGGCATTTTATCCGGGGCTCGGCGTCGGCGGTCACTGTATCCCGGACGATCCGCTTTATCTGTACTGGAAAGCCAAGCAGTACGGCTTCAGCTCCAAGTACATCAAGCTCTCGGCGGATACGAATAACAATATGCCGGCCTACGCGATCAAGTGCCTGGCGAGCGTTTTAACCTCGCGCAAGAAAACACTTAAAACATCGAAGCTCCTGGTGATCGGCGCCACATACAAAAAGGACGTCAAGGACCTTCGTAAATCTCCGTCGCTGACCCTTATGAATCTATTGAAAAAGACACAGGCCAAGGTTGATTATCATGACCCGATCGTTCCGTACCTGGCGATCGCCGGACTTGATATGCAGTCCGTTCCTCTGACTCCCGAGAACATCAAGAAATACGACTGCGTTCTGGTGTCGGTGGACCACACCGATGTCAATTATGATTTGCTTGCCAAACATGCCAAGCTCATCTTTGATATCCGTAACGTTTACAAAGGAAAACCGGCCAAGAATATTGTGAAGTTTTAAGAACTTACGCCCTTGGTGAAATTTGTATAGAACGACACCGACAGCTCATTCCGGAGAAGGAATTCAGATTTCTCACTCGTTGCACTTGTTCGGGATGAACTCTCGGTTAGCGAAGCAGAAATTTCCCGATGGTTCAGAAAGGTAATTATGGCATCCAGGAAAAAAGTTGCTGTTGTCACGGGGGGAGCCGGATTTTTAGGCAGCCATCTCTGTGATTTTTTTGTGAGCGAAGGGTTCAAGGTTTTTGCTGTCGATAATCTGATCACCGGAAATCTCAAGAACATCGAGCAGCACAAAAAGAACAAAAGCTTTACGTTCGTCAAGCACGATGTATCCAAGGAGATCAAGATTCCCGGGCCGGTCGATTACATTCTTCATTTCGCCTCACCGGCGAGTCCGGTCGATTATCTGAACCACCCGATCCCGACCATGAAGGTGGGATCCCTGGGAACTCACAACGCGCTGGGCCTGGCGAAAGCCAAGAAGGCCACGTTCCTGATGGCCTCGACCTCCGAGGTGTACGGTGATCCGCTCGAGCATCCGCAGAAGGAAACATACTGGGGGAATGTCAATCCCATCGGCCCGCGCGGCGTTTACGATGAAGCCAAGCGCTTTTCGGAAGCGATCACGCTTGCCTATCACCGCCAGCACAAAATCGATACCAAGATCGTTCGTATTTTTAATACGTACGGCCCGCGTATGCGCATCAAGGACGGACGCGTTGTTCCCAATTTTATCGATCAGGCGCTTCACGGCAAATCACTCACCGTATACGGCAAAGGGGACCAGACAAGGTCTTTTTGCTATTATTCTGATCTCGTCGACGGGATTCTGAAGCTTTTATTTTCCAAGGAGACCGGCCCCATCAACATCGGCAATCCGAGAGAATTCACGATCCTCGAATTTGCCAAGATGGTTCAGGATTTCACCGGAAGCAAAAGCAAAATTATTTATGAACCCATTCCTCAGGATGATCCCAAGCAGCGCCGGCCCGACATTACGCTGGCCCGCACGAAATTAAAATGGGAGCCTAAAGTTCCGCTGGAAAAAGGTTTGAGAGAAACCATCGACTGGTTTGCCGCAAGAATATAATTAATCTTAAGGAATGCGATGATCACAAAACAGGAAATTGAAGCTTTTGAGAAAGAGATCGCCGACATTTTTGCCACCGGCGCCATCCGTGCTCCCGTGCATCTGAGGGCCGGCCGGGAAGATGAACTGATCAAGATTTTCAGCGATCACAACATCGGGCCCGAAGATTATGTGTTCGGTTTTTGGGATTCCCATGAGCTGGCGCTTTTAAAAGGCGTGCCGCGCGAAGAATTGAAGCAGGCCATTGTCGACGGAAAAAGTATTTCCCTGTGCTTCCCTAAATATAAAGTATTGTGTTCCGGTATTGTCGGCAGTCTGATGGGGACGGCGGCGGGCACGGCGTGGGCGCTCAAACACCAGAATAAAAAGGGAAGAGTGTTCCTGTTTTGCGGAGATATGTCGGCGGAGACGGGCATATTCCACGAGGCAGTCAAATATGTCTATAACTTCGATCTTCCGGCGACGTTCATCGTCTGCGATAACGGTGTTAGCGTCATGACCGACACCCGCGCTACCTGGGGAAGCCAGGAGCCGTGGTTTAAGGGGACAAGATACGAAAAGAAAATCATCTATTTCAAATATACGAATGGTTATCCTCATTCGGGTTTGGGTAAGTTGATTAAATTTTAACCAGAGTCTCAGAGTCACATGTCATAAAGTCACAGAATTGTGACCATGTGACGTTTGACTATGTGACCCGCGTATAAGGTAACGCAATGAAATATTTCGATGAGCTTAAACGTACAATGGAATGGATTGCCCAGCAGCCGAAGACCATGTTTGTCGGACAGACGGTCGCCGGTCCCGGCACATTCATGTTTCAGACCTTAAGGGATTGTCCTCCCGAGCGCTGTCTTGAGATGCCGATCAACGAAAGTTTTCAAATGCAGTTTACGATCGGCTTGGCCTTGGACGGTTACGTTCCGGTTTCTGTCTATCCCCGGCAGAATTTTTTGCTCTTAGCAACGGGCGACATGTCCAATATGCTGGATAAAATTCCGGCCATCAGCGCCAATCAATGGCTGCCCAAGGTTTTGATCCGCGTCGCGGTCGGACCCGATTCGCCGGTGCATCCGGGCCATCAGCATGTCGGTAATTATGCCGAAGCGTTCCGTAAGCTGTTTTCCTGGATTGAGGTCGTAGAACTAAACGAGCCGCAGGACATTTTTCCTGCCTATCAGCATGCCCTTGAGCGTCCGGACGGAAGATCGACGCTGCTCATCGAGCATGGAAATTATTATCAACAGAAATAAAATTCGTAGTGGCGCACAGCCGTGCTCCACTACATAGATTATGAAAAAGAATTCCCGCATCCTTATCATCGGTCACGCGGATGCCATTGAAAATTCGCTTAAAGATCATTTCCGGGCGCATCGTTATCCGAATATCTTTTCATCCAGTTCATTGAAAACCGACTGGCTTGATCAAAAGTCGGTCGAGAAATTTTTTAAGGCCAGGCGTCCTGAATATGTGTTCCTGGGTTCCATCCGGTCCGGCGGGATTGCGGCCAATCAGAAATATGCGGCCGAATTCCTCTATGAAAATCTCCAGTGCCAGACCAATGTGATTCATGCCGCATATCGCTCCGGTGTTAAAAAACTTTTGTACTATTCCAGTTCGTGCGCTTATCCGAAGGACGCCAAGCAGCCCATCCGTGAAGAGAGCCTTTTAAGCGGCGTTCTTGAAGAGACGAGCGGCCCATACTCCGTCGCCAAAATTGCCGGCATCAAGCTGTGCGAGACGTATAACCGCAAGTACGGATTTCCGGCGATTGCCGCGGTCCCCGCGACAGTTTACGGGCCCGGAAGCGATACGGATGTCGCGACCGCGCATGTCATGGGCGCTCTGATCGCCAAATTCCACCTGGCGGTCAAAACCAAGCAAAAAAAGATCATCGTCTGGGGAAGCGGCCGTCCCCGTCGTGAATTCATTCATACCGATGATTTTGTTCAAGGGTCATTGTTTCTGATGGAAAAATACAACGCTCCCGAGCTCATTAATCTCGGCTGCGGCGAGGATGTTACGATCAGGGAACTGGCAAAGAATATCGCCGAAATAGCGGGCTTCAAGGACAAGATCGTTTTTGATTCTTCCAAGCCGGACGGCGCCATGAGAAAATTAATGGATAATAAACGCATTCGCCGTCTGGGATGGGCGCCCAAGGTTTCTTTGATCGAGGGAATTCTTCAAACATATCAGTGGTATAAGAACTCGTTAAGAGATTAGTTGAAAGGATATCGGTTATGAAGATTTTAGTGACAGGCGCGGCCGGTTATATCGGTTCGATACTGACGCCGCTTCTCCTTCAGGCAGGGCACAAGGTCACTGCCGTCGATAATTTTATGTATAACCAAAGCCCGCTTTTGGATTGGTGCCTCGACGACAATCTTACCCTGGTCCGCGGGGACGTCCGCAACAAGACGCTCATGGAAAAGTACATCAAGGAAGCCGATGCCATTTTTCCGCTGGCCTGTCTCACCGGGGCCCCGTTATGCGCCCAGGATCCCTGCGGTGC
>JAGNTT010000071.1 GCA_017987425.1 Candidatus Omnitrophota bacterium | reverse complement strand
CCGGCCAGTTCTCTTTTCAATAAACCGGCGTCGCGGATGTCACCCTTGATCTCTTTTAAGCGCGAGTCCCCTTTGTAGCCCGGAAACACCTCTCCGTACAAATACAGATCGACGACTTTAACAACATAACCCGCGTTCAAAAGCTTGGGAACCAGCACAGCGCCCACATAACCGGCGCCGCCGGTGACAAGCACGGATTTTATTTGATGGCTTGAAGACATATGTTGACTACTTTCTCCGGTGAAATATAATCCATACAAAATTTATCGTTCTTGCAGAACGGCAGATAACACGGCAAATGGTTGCATTTTAAAGTCGACGGCACAACTTCAACACCCGGCACTTTCTGCATGCGCTGAGAATTTGTCGGCCCGTAAAGAGTGATGACTTTTTTACCGAGCGCGGACCCGATGGCCTGCCCCAGAGAGTCGGACGTGACGATCACGCGGCACGAATTGATCCACTGGATGTACGTACCCAGATGCGAATGACCTTTTTGCCAACTCACAGAGTACCTCGGTTCAAGAAGTTTCTCAAGCTCTTTCCAGTAGTCCATGGACCAAGCCTTGGTCGGCCATTTCGAGCCGACCGAATAGTTGAATCCGAAATCATATTTAATCTTTGTTTTCTTCTTACTGCCGAGCACAAGCCCCTGACCACGCCAGCTTTTCCCGACGGTCTCATAGAGAATTTCAAGGGCATTGAGATCAATGTCGCGGTGATTTTCCTGTCCGGCCAGAAGATAACGGGTCGACCGCTTGCGAGTCTCGATATTATGGGTTTTGTCGCTGAAATAAAAACCGAAGCATTTTTTTGCCTTGATCCGCCGTAAGGACGTCGAAATACCGATGTCTTTTTCCAGATTGATGAGAATATCGAACTCCTGCCCCTCCAGACGGGTTAGCGCCTCGGAACCGAAAATGATGGTCTCATGAATCATGGGATTGTTTTTCAGCAGGTCTTTCGCCTGAGCGCTCGTCACCCAGGTGACATGATCGCGCGCGTAAACGTGGAGCAGTGAAGTGCAGATAAGAACGTCGCCGAGACTGACAGTGGTGGATATCCCCCGGTCGAGAAATTCAGAATAACCGGTCTTGATGATGAGGACTTTGCGTGAGGGTTTGGGCATTAAAAACGACTTTTATTCAAACGTTTAGAGTCCGAAGCTTTCTGACGATGGGCTATTATACAGTTCATCAAAAACAGGGTCAAGCTCCCAGAGGCCGTTGGAAGGATCATGCCTTGGCGACGGGATCGGCCTGATCAGCCTTACCGTAGGTGTTGATGACTTCCTCAACGTGTTCCGTGTTGACGCCGATCGGATCGCTGATGTTACGGATTTCGACCGACGAATGGCCGTATTCCTGAAAACGGTTGGTTTTCACCTTAATGTCGCAGGAATTGCATTTGCCGTACACATGGCACGGCGCCCACTGGCCCAGAAGTCTTGGCGGTTCGGCATCCAGCAGATGCCCGAGAGAAAAACGGTTGGCATACAAATCCGAATGACAGCGGAAGATATTCCCAGACGGATCAATCAGGAATTCCGTTGTCCGGCAATCGCAAGAACGGATAATGCTGGAATTGACCGCCTCGGGATAACGCATGGTGCCGTAATTGTGTCCTTTATGCGGCCCCAGAAATTCTTTCAGCCTAAAATCGATGCCCATCGCCAGCGCGCGTTTCTGAACTTCGCGGGTCTCCGCCATGTATTCCGGATGATCGACCGCCCAGACGCCGATATGATATCCCTTTTCCATAAAATATTTAACGCGTTTGAGGAGAACGTCCGGATCCTGCTGGCCGCGATGATAACTGACACGGATCGAGGCATACGGAGCGTCACGTTTGATCCTCTCAGGCCCGATCTGGCTCATGAAATAATCGGAATTCACTTCCAGATTCGTCAGGAGATCGATCTTGAAATCCGGCCGGAGCGACTGGACGATTTTGTAGAAATGTTTATGTACGGTGGGCTCTCCGCCCTGAAGAGTCAAAGGAATGCCCGACCTGGTCTGCAGACGGTTTAAACCGGTGATCCAGTCATCGCCGGTCATCCATCGTTTCTTGACGAGATCGCCGCCGTGATGGTTAATGCAGTACGTGCATCGCAGCATACAGGCAAACGACAAAAAGACGGCGATGTAGTTAAAGCTGTCGGGGACAACGATTGGTTTTAATTCTGTAGACAATGCAAAGACCCTGTTCTGGTTGGAATTGGCCTTATTTTAATGGAAAATAAATGACAAATGAACAAGAAAATCAATTATTTTTTCACCGCCATCTGCCGGCAGGCGCATAAAAGGCCGATCAGACATAAAATCACGGAAAAGATGCGCCAGGTAGTAAATAATGACAAACCGCACATAAAAACAATGCCGAATGCAAATACAAAGCCGAACGGCCATAACGGCGCGAACGCGAGAACCCCTTCACTAAGAACGACAAATTTGGATATCCAAACAAAACTCATGCGGATCACTTCTTCAGTGTAATGCGCGCGTACCCATTCTCCTATCCATCCGAAGTTCTGGCGCATAAAAATATCTCCCAGCACAATTCCGTTCCAGAATTCCGGCGTGAGTTTACCGATAAAACCTCCCCAGAACACAAACGCGATCACGCACAAAGCCAGCGCCCGGGCATGGACCAGTAAATCGGGAATATTCCTTTTCATGGCAAAAATGTACCAGCAAAGCCAAAGAGCCGTCCAAAATGAAGTCACAAAGGTGGCGTCATTATGCGTGTCCTGATGCAAAAGCAGGACAGCCGACGAGACCACCATCGCCGTCGAGGCAAACCCGTAATAAAATGGCGTTGGTTTTAAAATGACGATAAACGCAAATAACGGCAGGACGTAAAAAAACTGAGCGATCAGGGGATCACGCAGGAACAGCGGGAAGAAATCAATCATAATCGGATAACGGACGATCTCGTCAAAAATATACGGCACAAAAAAATCCGCCTTGATGCACCACCCGATCAGCCAGAACGCGATCAAGGTGTCCGCAATACGCCTAAGCTGAGGGTCAAGGATCTGTTTACCGGTTGAAACGTTCATAGGCATTGAGCAGCATGATATGGGTGACGCGGTCTACCGGCGTGACGATATACGAAGAAACAATTTCCTGCCCGCGGAAAAGTGTACGGGTATACACGTATACCGGCAGTTTTCGGAAAATATCCTGCCGTAACAGGGAATAATAAACCATCCGCAATGGATAATGATTCACCGTAAAAATAATTTGATCACGCTCCCGGGGCTGCCTGAAATCGGAAGGCATCAGGCGCGGAGAAAAAAGAATCTCGTTATGGAAGTTGTACATTGACGGAAAGAATTGCGACAGCGCCCATTCGGCAAACGGCCGCGGTAAAAAATGAAACTTCCGCATGGCCGTCCTTTGAAGGACCGGTGAAAAGCTTGCCAGCGCAATCGTCATAATAACAACGAAGAATAAAACGTAGAAAGAAACCACTGTGCGGTCACGGCGTTGGGCAAGAAGCTGTAACGAGATGATGAGCGGAGACTTTTCCATCAATAGATTGATCCCTTGTTCAAGACTTACTTTCTGCGTTCAAAGGTCCCGCTTTTGCCGCCGCTTTTATGTATCAGCCTGACCTCGTCTATCTTCATGGTCTGTCCGGACCATTTCATCATATCATAGACGGTCAGGCAGGCGGCGCATACGGCCGCGAGCGCTTCCATCTCGACGCCGGTCTTGCCCGTTGAAACTACCTCAACGGTCACGACAACAGCGCGTTTCGACTTCACAACCTCAAGACTGACATTGACCTTATCCAGAGCCAACGGATGACACAACGGAATAATTGACGGCGTCGATTTGGCCGCCATGATCCCGGCGATCTTCGCCGTCTCAAATACATTTCCCTTGGGTGATCCCTGGCGCACGAAAAGGCTAAACGCCTTTGAATCAAAAATTACCGCTCCGGCCGCGATCGCCCGGCGTTTAGTAACCGCCTTGTCGCTGATATCGACCATCCCCGCGCATTTATCCACCTTTACTGAAGCCAAATTTTCCTCCTATTGAGTCTCTTCTTCCCATTTGGTGACTTTACTCAACGCCCGCTCTTTTTTCTTTTCCGCATTCTTATGTTTTAACTCCAGGATCTTTTCTTTGAGCGCCGTCGGTTTTTTTCTGGTTTGACGGCGGACCTTTTCTTCTTTGTGACGTTTCAGGCGTCGCTGTTCCTTGTGAAAATGGTCGACTGCTTCGACCAGCTGTTCTCGCGCAAAAAACCGGTTGGCATGCTGGGTTCGGTGCTCCTGGCACTTGACGGTGATTCCCGTGGGACGGTGAAGAAGCGTCACGCAGGTTTCCACCTTATTGACATTCTGCCCTCCCGGCCCGCTGGAACGGCTGAAGACCTCCTCGATATCATGATCGCTGATGTGCAGTTTTTCCATCTTCACTTTTAATTTCTTTTCTTTATCTGATCCGATAAGCATAAACACACTCCTTTGTACGGACTTACTCCTGATGCCGTTTAAACAGCACCGCCGCCCACTTCGTACCTTTCTTGATTTTAACGCACCGCAAAGGAAGATTCGAAAATCCCCGACGAAGAAGCGGAAGATTCTCCAAAGATATCCCGGAGACCGCAAGCCACCCTTGGGGCCTTACACAGGCGAGAATCTGATTCTTCATTTCAACAAGATCGTGCGTGACAAGATTCGCGCAGACAAAATCGAATTGATCTTTAGCCTTAAAATCGAAAATATTTTTAAGTTTGATGTTTTTATTCGAATAGCCGTTCACCTTGAAATTGGCGGACGCGGCCTTGATGCACATATCATCGAGATCGATCGCGTGTACATCAGGCGCCCCGCCTTTGAGCGCGACCAGCGCCAGTATACCTGTCCCTGTTCCGATATCCAGACAGGAATCAAATTTACCTTTAAGCATCTCAATGAACTGGGCCATAAAACGCGTGGTTTCGTGCAGTCCGGTTCCAAAAGAGCTGATCGTATCCAGTAGGATAAAAGTACGTTTGCCCTCTCGGTAATCCTTGCGGCACCAGACGGGAACGATGTCGATCTGTTTCGTCAAAGCAAACGGCTTCCAGTCTTTCTTCCAGCGCGTCAACCAATCATCCCGATAAAGAATATCCGAATGGACACGCAGGCCGCGCCATTTGAGCTGACTGAGCTTCGAAACAAATGATTCCGCTGATTTTCGTGTGGGACAATAAAATGACAAGCTTCTGCGCCCATTAATTTCCTGCTCAATGACTTCCTGCAAAGGAATGCCAAGTTTGACCAGAATGGTTTGAATGACTTCAAGAGCCGCCCGCGGTGTCTTTGGAATGTCCACGGAGACTTCAAATATTTTCTGTTTGATGACGGAAGACGGCATATTTGATCGAATGGATTATTAATGAATACATATTAGACTAACTATATAAATCAAAACCGTCAACAGCGGATCTCAGACAAAATAAAAGCTCTCCGCCTGGATGGCGAAGAGCTTCTTAGAAAGCGTGGGTTGATCAGACTACTTTACAGACATTTTGCGCCTGCTCGCCCTTATCCCCTTTGATCAGCTCGAATTGAACGTCCTGTCCGGGCGACAAAGTCTTATAGCCGTCACCTTGAATAGTGGAATAATGAACAAAAATATCGGAACTGCCCTCTTCAGCAACGATAAAACCATACCCTTTTTGATTATTGAACCACTTCACCTTTCCTTTGATCATCCCCAAAACCTCCTTAGATCACCAGGATCTTTTTCCGGAGACATTCCGGCTATTACCAACACAAATGCGAAAAATAAAAAAAAGCCGCCGAGATATAATCTCAACGGCTTTTCAAAATGGATAGTTAGGCGCAATCATAAGGACAACAAGATTATAAATTTAGCTGTCCGTATCTGTCAAACACAAATCCATTTATTTAAAAACAATCAACGAAGACGCGTATTCCTTCGGCTGCTCCAATCCCAGAAGATTTAAAAGAGTCGCGGCCACATTCGCAAGACCCTTTTCCTTCAAATCCGCGAATTCATATTCTCCCTTATAAGAAGGATCAACAATCGCGCACGGAACCGGATTAAGCGAATGCGCGGTCGAAACGATTCTCTTTCCGCCTTTGACGGTAAACATTTCATCGGCATTCCCGTGATCGGCAAGCACGACGGCAACCCCGTTTAATTCCTCAATGACCTTAAGAATCTTGGTCAGACCCTCATCCACAGCTTCGACGGATGTAATGATCGCTTCCGGAATACCGGTATGGCCGACCATGTCGCCGTTGGGATAATTGATACGTCCGAACCGGTACTTGCCGCTCTTCAAAAGCTCGATGGTTTTGTCTGTGATCTCATCGGCCTTCATGCGCGGAGCCTGATCGAAACGGATTCTATCGGAAGGAATCTCCACATATGTTTCAATATCCTTGTTGATGTATCCCGATTTGTTTCCGTTCCAGAAATAAGTGACGTGCCCGTATTTCTGCGTTTCAGAAATGGCGAAGGCCGGAATATTATTGGCGCACATATACTCGCCCACGGTGTGGTCGATGAGCGGCGGATTAACGAGGAAATGTTTCGGAATGTGCAGATCGCCGTCATATTGCATCATCCCGGCAAACAGAACGTCCGGAACGCGTTTGCGGTCAAACTTGTTGAAATCCTTCTGCTCGAAAGCCATGGAAATCTCGATCGCGCGGTCGCCTCTGAAATTAATCATGACAACACTGTCACCGTCTTCGATTGTTCCTACCGGACTGCCGTCATCTTCAATCACAAAAGAATCCAAATACTGATCGGTAATTTTCGGGTCTTCCTTGTAATACGTTTCGACAGCTTCCAGTGCGGATGAAAATCTTCTTCCTTCGCCCAACACATGAGCTTTCCATCCGCGCTCAACAATACTCCAGTCGGCATTATATCTGTCCATGGTGGTCACCATGCGGCCGCCGCCCGAGGCAATTTTAAAATTGGCGTCGAATTTCTTATTCAATTCAGCCAGATGTTTTTCCGTCTTTTCGATATAAATAGGCGCGGACTTTTCATGAACATCGCGGCCGTCTAAAAGTGCGTGAATACAGGCATTCTTAACGCCTTCTTTGGCGATCTCAGTCAACATAGCCAAAAGCTGATCGATGTGAGAATGAACATTACCATCGGACAAAAGACCGATGAAATGGAAATACTTGTTGTTGTCTTTGACCCGGGCAACCAGTTTATTCCATGTTTCGGTCTTGAAAATCTCACCGGACTCGATGGATTTCTTGACAAGTTTGGCGCCCTGGTCGAACACGCGTCCGGCACCGAGCGCGTTGTGACCCACCTCACTGTTTCCCATGTCGTCATCGGACGGCATGCCGACAGCGGTTCCGTGGGCCTTGAGCGTGGTATAGAGTTTGCTTTTCATCAAATCATCAAGTGTGGGGGTTTTGGCGAGAAATACACCGTCGCTGTCATCCCGTTTGCCCAAACCGACACCGTCCATGATGACCAAAAGCACAGGCCCCTGACGCCCTGAAAAATTTTTAATGTGAGGTAATTCTAACGACATAGCTATGGCTCCTTAAAAGATAAATTAAAACGTAACTTGCGGAACTTCCTTGGTTTTTTCTTCAACCTTGTAGTAAACAGCCGGCTGGGTCAAACCAGTCTGCGATGCAAAAAACCGCCCAAAAAAAGATCGCTGATATGCATTAAACGACTGAACGGCCTGATTGTAACGCATGCGTTCAACGGAAATTCGGTTTTCCGTACCTTCCAGCTGGGCCTGGAGCTCTAGAAAATTCTGATTGGCTTTAAGGTCCGGATAATTTTCCGAAACAGCGATCAATCTTGAAAGTACGCCCGAAAACTGATTGGCAGTCTCAACCTTTTCCTGGACCGTCGGGGCAGCCGCCCACTGAGTACGAAGCTTTGTCACTTCGGTAAAAAGATTGCTTTCATGACTGGCATATCCTTTGACCGTGTTAACCAGGTTGGGGATCAAATCGAACCGGCGCTGCAGCTGATTTTCCACCTGAGCCCATGACGATTTAACCTGCTCATCCAGACCGATCATGCGGTTATAACCGTTCTTATACCAGCCGAAAGCCATCAGTCCCAGCACAGCAAGAACAGCAATACCCACTAGAAAATTTTTCATTTTGGATTCCTTTCTTGGAGTCTTGACACAACAACCGTGAACAACATTTTCATATCACAACTACCATCGTCCGCTTGCACCGCCACCGCCGCTCATCCCGCCGCCGAAACCGCCGAATCCTCCGCCGGAACTTCCTCCGTATCCTCCCCAGCCGCCGGAGCCACCGTACCAATAGCCGCCACCGGAACGGTTACGAGGCCCGGAGGAATTAATGAGTAAAATCAGGATAAACAAAATTAAAAGAAATAACCAAGAAAGCTCACTGTCGCCGGATGATGAACCTACACGGTCCAGTATTTGATTCTCCTCCCCAGTGACCGCGACATTATACTCTTTGGCCACCAAACTGACAATAGCGGATGCCCCTCTGAAAATTCCTACGGAAAAATTCGATTTCTTGAACTCCGGAACAACAATATTGTCGATGATATTCTTGGAAATGCTGTCGGGCAAAGCACCTTCAAGCCCGTAACCTACTTCAATGCGTAACTGCCGGTCATCGCGAGCGATCACAAACAAAACACCGTTGTCTTTTCCTTTTTGACCGATCCCCCAACGCTTAAATAATTCGACGGCATACATCTCGATGGGTTCCGGTTGCGTTGTCGCAACAGTCACGACCGCGATCTGGGCCGTGGTTTTGCTCTGCAGTTCGGTAAAAAACCTTGTCATCCGCGCTTTGTCTTCCGCAGATATCATCTTAGCGCCGTCATATATGTACCCGTCCGAAGCAGAAGGATACACCACATCCGCATTCAGCCTAGGCG
>JAGNTT010000070.1 GCA_017987425.1 Candidatus Omnitrophota bacterium | reverse complement strand
TCAAACCCGGCACCCCGATCATGACCGCACTGTGTTACACAGGCCCCGTTCTTTCGCTGATTGCGCTCGCGGCTTTCCTGTGGTGCTGCCGGACTTTGTCTTTGGGACCGCTGGCGACCGCGGCAGGCGCGTTTTATTTTTATCTCGCCCCTATTTTTATCAAACGCAGCACATTTGCCTGGAACGACGACGATTCTTATAATCTCATTTTTCCGATCCTGATTTTCGCCGTTGTATTCGAAGCACTGAAAAAAGTCAAAACCAATGCGGACGGACTGAAATACGGAATCATTGCCTCCGTTCTTTTTACGGTCTATTCCCTGTTCTGGCACGGATGGGGCTTCACATTCGCCCTTATTACCGTCAGCGGATTTTTGATTCTCGCGGCAAATGTGTGGCTTGACCGGAAATTCATTCCTTACGCCGGCAAAAAGAAAAGCGAACACAGGCCGCTCATTCCGAAAGGATTTGCCGCGCTCTTCGGCGCGATCCTCGCAGGATCGCTCGTGCTGGTCAGCATTTTGTTCGGCGCAGGCGATTTCCTCAAACTTTTCCAGGAAGGGTTCAGCGGTCTGCAGAAACTCACCGTCAATGAAGTGTCTTTGTGGCCGAATTTATTCGTCGCCGTCGGAGAATTGAAACCGACCCCGCCGGGAGAGCTCATTCACATGACCGGAAACTTCTTCTGGTGGCTGTGCGCCGGTGCCGGTCTTGTGTGGGGCCTGATGGACGCTTTGAAACGGCATGACCGCATCCGTATTTTCTCGCTCATTATTTTGACGGTCACCCTTCTTGCCGATATCAAACTGACTTTAAGTGCTGAACGTTTTACTCTGCTGGCCCTAATTCCCGTCGCTCTTTTGGGTTCGGTCGGATTCGACCTGCTCGCAGGTTTCCTCCGCCAATGGCTTGCGCCGAACAGCCGTCCTGATGCTGGTCCGAAACTAGCGGAATGGATTGCCGGTCTGATTATTTTGGCTGCCGCGGTCTTTGCGCCCGTGCGTTCCATCAATGCCGAAATTCCGTCGCTGCTCAATCCCATTTTTAACGAAACATGGGAAAACGCCCTGCTTGATATCAAAACCAAAACGCCGCAGGACAGCATCATCACCAGCTGGTGGCCCCCGGGACATTTCATCAAAGCAGTGGCGGACCGACGAGTCACTTTCGACGGAGCTACGATCACCAAAAATGTCGAAGCCTATTGGGTAGCCAACATGCTTTTGACATCCGACGAACGTGAAGCGGCCGGGATCCTGCGCATGCTCAACACCGGCGGGACCAAAGCGCTTGAACAACTCGAGTCATCGGGCATGAAAACATCGGACGCTGTTTCGCTGCTTCATTTTATCGTTCCCCAAAACAGAAAATCCGCATCGGAATTTCTCAAAGGGATTATGCCCGCCGACAAAGCGGAGACGCTGCTTTCATTGACGCACGGCGATGCGCCCCCCTCCTACATTCTGATTTATACCGAACTGATGGAAAAAAGCATCGGCCTGCAGTTTGTGGCCAAATGGAATTTCCGGAAGATGGAAGAGCTAAATAAAAATCCGCAGGCGATTAAAAGCCTGCCGCCCGCCAATTCACCGGCGTTCTTTGAATATCTCTGGTCGATCATGGGCACGCCCTACCGCTACAGTGAAGCCTTGATCAGCATTCAGGAGTCCGACGGCAAGGTGGGCTTTACCGAAGGTGTTACGCTCGATCTGGCCTCCATGCGCATCACCATTCAGTCGCCCAAATACGGAAGCGGAATTCCCGCCAGCATCGTCTATCTCGACGGAGACAAAGTCGTCGAGAAAACATTCTCCAACCACAATCTGAGCTACAGCGTCGTTCTCTTTAAAGAAAACACCAAGTACTACTGCCGGCTGATGGATACCGAACTTGCCCAATCGCTTCTCACTAAGATGTATTTCTTCCACGGCAAAGGACTGGAATTATTCTCGCCTCTTTCCCTCCAAAAAAGCATGACCGGCCGGGACGAAATACTTGTCTTCGGACTTAATAGAGAAAAACTTTAACAGAGGTCAGTTCCAGTGACCAGTGTCAGTTGTTGATGTTCACTGACCACTGTTACTGGTCACTGACACTATGTTTTACTATTATTTTTCCTTAAAAACGGCAAGTTCTTGCGCAAGTTTATTGTACAATTGCTCTTCCCAAACAATACTGTGGATCCCAGGAAATTCTTTTTTTGTTCTAAAGTCTCGCGGTGAAACAATCGCTTGAGACATGGCTAATCCTACAGCCTCAACCAAAATAAAAAGGTCTTCTATGGCCTCATCTCCTACCGGTATACATCCGATCGAAAGAGAATTACCATGAATAAATATGTCCCCTCCTAAATCACTACGTTGATCTTCCATGGCCATTAATTTATCAAAAGAATTGGGATATCCAATTTGTATTGAAAGATGAAACTGGCTGTTTGGATTTAAAAAGATTAGCGGATACACACCCTCAGGAATTTGCCTATCCCCATTTTTCAATTTTGGCCCCAGTTGTCCGCTGTATCCGGTGAAAGGATATTTACGAATAAATATCCACTTGCCATTTTGATATCCCCAAACCTCTAAAATTCTCTCATCCTTAAAAGCCAATATTGCAATTCGCTCCGGATAAGAACTAAATCCGGCCTTTTTTAATAACGGCAGTAATCTCTTCATGCTTGAGGGACCATATTGACTAACAATATCTGCAACGGTTTTCTCGCCTATAATTCTGACATATATGGGACGCCAAAGTCCTCCACAAAGAAGGTAAAAACTTAACACAAGAAGACCGATTGTCAAAGTTACTTTAAGAAATCGGGAAGAATTAATCACAGTCTACCTCAATAATAGTGCCGCTTTTTAGATCGCAAAAATGGAATTCCAAGGACGCGCGACGCAACCTTATCTCAGGTCATGTCTCCTATTCTTTATACCACAAACATGGGAAAAACTTTACTCGGGAAGTTTATCGAGCAGGCGGACACGCAGCTGTCCGTTCTCGTCGTATTCGGACAACGAATCGGGTGGTTTGGGACGGGTTTGATCTGAGGTTGGTTTGGCGGACGATGCGGGTTTGGGGGCCTCTTCATTCTTAACGGTGCGGATCGACGAGGCGTTGGGAACTTCCGTACGGATGAGCGACCTGTTCTCTCGAAGCATGGTCTCAAGGTCGCGGGCCAGACCTTCCTGGCTCATGCCGCGCAACTTGGTGACAATATCAATCACTTCCATACGTTTGTTATCTGACATAAGGCAGATGCCCTGACCGAAATACGCCATGGCAGCCCCTGACTTATTCACGATCTTAGTGAAATATTTCTTCGCGGCATCGGCGTCATTGCGGCCCAAAAGATAAATCCATCCGAGCGATAGCGTCAGACTTTCGTTTTCCGGATCAAGCGCCAGCCCCTTCTTAAAATTTTCTTCAGCGGCGTCAATGTCGCCGGCGGAATAGTACAGCTTTCCAAGATTATCGTAAGATGGAAGAAAATTAGGATCCAGCTCGACCGCTTTCTTGAAATAGAACATCACATCGCCGTCAGAATCACCCCTGATCTTCATCGCCAGCCCCATAGCGTTATAAGCTGGCGCGAAATTCGGATTGATTTCAATAATGCGCTCGTAATCCGCAATCGCTTTTTCGTAATTGCCTTCGGAAAATGCCTGGCTCGCCCCTTCGAAAAGATCTTTGATCTCTTGAGCGTGCGCCGTTCCTCCCGCCCAAAGGGCGAAAGACAGACACACAACTAATGCTAAGGATGAAAAAAAATTCCTGGAAGGATACACACGCATACGTCAACCTTGGAAGAATAATTAACGAGCAGCCGCTTCAGGCGCGGGGGTGGCTTTGGATGCCAGAAGCGTCTTATCGGAAGGAACTATATATTTGGCCACCGTCATGACGGCTCTCATTTCCTCGACTTCACCGTTCTTTTTCATGGCCAGATTGATTTTGAGGATCTTGAGAAATTCCTTCGATGTATCAATCCGGTAAATGAGCTTCGCAATGTCTTCGATATTGCCGGAACATTCAAGATCGGCTTTATACACCAGATAATCGGGTGCTTTGCCGTCTTTGGCTTCCTCAGCAGGATCGGCGGAACGATTATTTTTCTGGACACTCAAACCGGTTTCCTTAACAAAGGAATCAAGCTTTCCCAAAAAATCCGCCATGACATCTTCTTCTTTGGGAAGGTCATTTGTAAAGTATGTCGAGAGGACTTCTTTTTCTTTGGCGATCTTTCCCTTGTAAGAAAGCATCTTGATGTCGCCCTTGATGGATTCTTTTTCCTGGGCAATGCTGTCATCGAGCTTGGCGCGTTTGGCGACCGTCGGGCCGATCAAAAGCCAGTCGAATAAAAGGGCGATCACAAAAAAGACGGCGGTGTAAAACAATATACGCCGCAAAGGTGTCATATTGGCGAAAAACTGGTTCATGTTCCTTTGGCCCCTTCCGCAGGCTGAGGCGGTGTTTTTAATGTCTTGTCATTGAGCTTAAAATCATTTCCTTCAGGAACGTTGGCGCTTAAGACAAATTCGATTTCAAAAGCGATGAGATCCTTGCCGCGGTCTTTTTTACCGGAGGTGGCTTTCGTTTTGACCCCGTCGAAGAATTTGGATTCGCTTAAAGAGCTGACGAAGGCATACACGCGCGAGGTAGTTTCCGCGATCCCGCTGACCGTGACTGTACCGTCTTCGGCCTGTGTCACCGTATTGAGATAAATGTCGTTCGGGATAACGGCGTAGAGTCCGCGCAGAACCTGCAGTGAACTTAAACGGCTGTCCAATAAATTCTTAACCATGGTGTTACGGCGAAGTTCTTCCTGCAGATCAGCGACTTCCTTGCGCTGTCCGGCATATTTGGCCTGAAGATTTTTCTTGAGGAACGTTTCCTTGAAATAATTTTTGGAACCAAGGATGAGTCCGACGAGAATCAGCACAGCCACCGCGAGAACACCCGCTACCATGGCTTCCTTGCTCTGCTCCTCGACGTTGCGCTTCATCAGAATCTCTTCGGGAATCAGGTTGACTTCCGCGCGCGAGGCGGTTGCCCCGGGACCCATAACGTCCGCCATCGTGTCGTCGCTGAAATCAGCGTCGAGTTTTTTGCGAACCCCGCCGCCCGCTTTTAAATGATCGGCAAAAGGGGTTACCTGAACCGGAGTGCCGACGGCGGAGGCCAATGACGGCTGCAGATCCTTAACAATGCTCTGACCAGATGTCAGAATAAAATATGCCGGCTGCCTGTCGATGTCTTCATCCTTATACGCATCCAGGGATGTTTTAATTTCATTAATGAGCTTATCTCTTGCCTCGGCACCCTGTCTGGACAAAGCCGAGATGCCGATCGGAATGCTGCGGCAGGCGGCTGCCGTCCCGCGGGACTCGATAATAAATGTGGTCGATTGAGCGCCGACATCAATAATACCGACGGGCGCGCTTTCTCTTTTAACTCCCAAAGCTTTGGCATAAAAACGCGCGGTGCCTTCCGGCTCAAAAACCACTTTATGGACGCTTAAGCCGGCGGCCTCGAAAACTCTCAGGCGTTCTTTGACGACATTGCGATTAACGATGACGAGAAGGACTTTCGTAAAGTTGGCTTGATAGGATCCCAGATTGATGTGGCCGACCAAAATTTCATCGCGGGAAAACGGTGTGTGGCGCGCGGCCTGCAGATTAATGATGGACTTGATTTCTTCGGGATCAACGGAAGGAACTTCTATATTTTTGGTGGTGGCGACACTTGCCGGGATCACGCACAGAACATGCGATTTTTTGGCATTGAACCCGGAGAGCGCGACTCTTAATTCACCGGTGAGAGCATCGCCCGAAACGCCCGTTACGTCGCGTCGCACAACCTTGACGACGGCGCCGGAACTTTTGACCTGAGCAATTTTAATGGATTGCTCGGTGAGGCATATACTCAAATAATCTTGATCTTGATTAAACATGATCTCTCTTTCTAAAGTTAAACGGATTATACTTCGACTTTGCCGCACACTCCAACAAAAAAACAATTATTTTTCATTCCAGTAAACAATACGATTATCCGTCGAGCTGAAGGTTACAACAGCCCTTCTTTTTTCATTTGTGCCTTTTAAAAAAGCCAAACAATTAACTGTGAAGTAATAGGAATTAGTTCCGAGCACGCCCCGCTGATTGAGACTGTCGATCATGCGCATTTCGGCGTCCTCCATTTTGGCATAAGCATTGACCTCTGTCGCGATGTCGAAGGTCCTGTAAAACATATGGTCGTCCGCCGTATTGTCGACACCGTCCGGGCCCCGGCGCTGCGCAAGTATTTTGTCGGCAACAGTCTCATTGAGACCGAGCGCGATCAAGACCTGTTTTGACGCAGTGTTAACATTCACCTGGCCGTTGCCGTAGACCGTTACAAAATTTCTTAAGATTTCGTATTTTGCGCGGTCCATACCTTTGATCAAAAGCAGTTCATCCGGCATTTCGAACGGCAGGCTTTTCTTGGGATAGGGAAATTTCAGGTTGGAATAATAATCATCGCCGGTGAATCCCTTGATCTCGCTGTCGCCCAGCTGGCGCCAGTCATAAATTGACTCCGCCAGCTTCTCGGCATAATTGTCGTCGACCACAAGCACCTGCGAAATGATTGACTGAAGTGTCAACTTATCGGCGGTGTTCACGTTGATCTTGCTTTCTTCGTCGATGACACCGAACATCCTGTCCTGCGAGGTTGACGGCGTTCCGACGGGATAACTGACCTCGCAGCTTCCATCCTCCATCCGGATGTCGGCGAAACGGCTCGGATTATTGTGACGGAACGTTTTAGCCGCAGCCGTGTACTGAAACTGGTTGCGCTGAAGATCATTAAGCAAGAGCGTGACTGCGACCTTGACGCCGCCCTCGACAACATGCTGGGCCTGACTGCGCGACTCGATGCGTTTCATAAACGTCATCTTCTGACGCACACCGTAACCTAAGTTCACCGCCAGAACGGCGAGAAAACTCAAGACCCACAACACAAAAATAAGGACCGCGCCTTTTTGGCCGTTCGTGGAACGCATGTTCATTATCTCAATGGTTTCTTCAAGAAGTCACAAGACACAAGGTCACAAATATTCTTAAACCAGTGAGTAATCGTTTTGTGACGTCTGTCTTTTGTCTTTGTGACCCTCAAGTTATGTATTCAATAAATCCTAAATCCCGACGGGAATGGAGATGAACCTTCCCGTCTGCTGTTCGGAACGCCCGTCGTTGTACTTGATTTCCACGTACACGGCCGAAGGAATGACATCCTCCATCTTGGTGTAAGGATCAACCCCTTCCGCCCCGGGGATATAGTAAATAAATCTCAGGCCGGTCACCGCTTTGACAAGGACTCTGTCGTCCGCGAAACTTCCTTTGAGCGCCTGGGAATAATTCGCCTGGGCGCGGTGAATGGTGTGTGTTTCATAATCGTAATAGTATTTAACCGCTCCGATCTGAGTCACCGGCCCTTGATCCGCATCCATGGACCGCTCGTCAGCCTGAGTGGTCACAAACGCGGGCACCGTCAACTGGCCCTGCATGCCCTTGAAATTTATGCCCGTATAATAAAAACTGTTTCTTAAATCCTCGGAAAACTTGTCGAGAAATATGGCGACGTCTTCTTCGACGGCAAAATACTGGGAACGCGCCCAGAGCTTGACGCCGCCGGCAAAAACTTTATAGATGGCAAACGAACAAAGCGAAAAAAGCGAGACGGTTAGCAAGATCTCGATGAGAGTAAACCCGAATTTTTTTCTGCACCATTTAATGCGCATCGTTAGTCCGGTATGTTATGAAGCACTGCGGATTGAAGTCAGACTGGAAATGTAGGCCGAACGCCTGAGAGTCACATCTCTCTTGCTTTCTTTCCATGAAATCGCGACTTCCGTCTGATACAAGTACGCCTCTTCACCGATCGGTTTAACCTCAATATCGATCTGGTAGGTCGTCTCATGACCGTTCAATTCAAAACTTTCTCTCTGTCTGTCGTGCGTGAAGGAAAGGACTTTGTAGTCGCGCAGCATCTGCTCGGTCAACGCGATCTTGTGTTCAATGATGTTTGAGGCGCGGGCGCGGAAAGCCAGATGGTTCTGGTAATCGAGGCATAAAAAAAACGATTTGTAGAGCATGACGACACCGCCCGCTAAAATCGCGAGCGTGGTCATGATCTCGATGAACGTGAATCCTGAGGACTGGCTTTGGAGGGAAGGCTTAACCTTGACCAACCTATTGCCAATTGACGATATCGTCATCGGCGGCGCTTTCGTTTTTGCCCTTGGAATACAAGTCATAATCCGGACGATGATCTCCCGGAGAGGCATACACGTAAGGGCGTTCCCAAGGATCAACAGCATCCTTTTCGATATAAGGACCGTTCCAGTTTTTGGGGACGGGGCTCGACGTCGGTTTGACGCGAAGAGCGGCAAGGCCCTGGCTTGTCGAGGGGAAACTGCCGTTATCCACTTCGTACAACTTGAGGGCCGTTGCCAGATGGGCTTCAACATCAGCCTTGGCCACGGAAGCCTTCGCCTGATCGCCGCGTCCGGTCAGACGCGGAATAATCATCGCCGACAGGGCTCCGATAATAATCACAACGAGCATAATTTCAACGAGCGTGAAACCTTTACGACCAGCAAAAGGTAAAGACATATTCCCCTCCTAAAAAATCTTATTGTGTATTCATTCTAACCGAGAACCGCAATTTGGCAACTGACAACGCGATTATTTCTGCTGCATATCGTTGGCCCATTTCTCCCCGAGCGTCAGCACGGAATCGATAATGGCCGGATACGCGTTCTTAAGCGCTTCATTAAAATCCATGCCGTCTCTTAAATTAACGCAGAGCCTCTGAAAAGCCTCCTGTCCGTAAACTCTGATGAGAAATTCAATCACTGAACGGCTTTGAGCATAAAAAACAGCCACTTTGAATTCGTCGGTTTCCTGACGGATGTCCGCTGTCTGGAAGACATCGAACGGAATAAACTGCCCGCTTTTGGCGAGCCTGATCATCGCCTCTGTCTCGGCGGCATCCGGCTTTTCCTGCTGCTGGGCAATGCCTTCATCGAACCACAGCGGCAGAGACCGTTCGAAACCGATGAAGTCTTTTACGATCAGATGGGCGATCTCATGCGGCAGAAGATTGTCGATAAAGCCCTCTTCCTGACTGTAGGTCACGATCGCGCGCGATTCGAAAAGTTTGGAATCACGCACGGCGTATCCCTTGGACCACGGCTTCTGTCCCGTCGTCATCACAAAAGATTCGCGGTCAGGGAAAAGAAATATTTTAACCCTGTCCTCCCA
>JAGNTT010000069.1 GCA_017987425.1 Candidatus Omnitrophota bacterium | reverse complement strand
GATTTCCGCCCCCGCTTTTCCGTCCATGACCTGGTTCCAGACGTCAAAACTTGCGCCGCCTTCATAACGGCGGAGACCGGCAATCAGCAGAAAATGAAGCACTGTCGCCAGCACCGCAAAAACAGCGACGAATAATAATGATTTTTGAAGTTTCTTAGACATGGTCATCAAAACTGAAAATAAATGAACTGCTGGGTTTTATACGTCCCGAAAAAGATCAAGAAAAGAATAAAGCCGTAATAAGCCGCCCATCGCAAAGGCATCGGGCTTTGCGCAAAAACCTTTCTTAAATAGTCTTTGTTGTGCTGAACGATCTCGAGCGTCAGCACACACAGAATGATAAATATCTTTTCCTTAAAGTTAAAACCATCGACGTAATCCACGCTTCCCGGCGCCCCCTGACCGAACATGTTCCGGATAATAGTGAACGCATGTTCCATGGAATCCGCGCGGAAGAAAATCCAGGCGAAACAAACCAGATGAAATGTGATGAAGATTCTCAGCGCCTTGCGGACATTCGGATACGCGTTTAAACCGAAGAGACCGGCGATCTTTTTCCTTAATTTATCCGTCATAATGGAACACAATAAATAAAAACCATGCAGCGCTCCCCAAATAATAAACGTCCAGTTGGCCCCGTGCCAGAGGCCGCTGATCAAAAAGACGATCATCAGGTTTAAAGACCACCGCCATCTAGAAACGTGGCTGCCTCCAAGCGGAATGTAAACATAATCCTTAAACCACGTTGAGAGGGAAATGTGCCAGCGGCGCCAGAATTCAGCCACAGACTCGGCAAAGTAGGGACTTTTAAAGTTCTTCATCAATTCGAATCCCATGACCCGTGCCGCGCCGCGGGCAATGTCCGTATAACCGGAAAAATCGCAGTAGATCTGGACGGCAAAGCAATATGTCACCCAGAGGATAATCCGTCCGTGAAAATTCTCCGGATGACCGTAAACCTCACCGACAAACACTGCCAGGCGGTCGGCGATTATGATCTTCTTAAAAAAGCCCCACATCATAAGCCGGAGCCCGCTGGTGATCCGTTCATAATCCGGCGCGTGCTGTTCACGGAACTGGTGTAGAAGATTCTGGGGCCGTTCGATGGGCCCCGCCACCAGCTGCGGGAAAAACATGACATATAACGCATAGATTCCGAAATGATGTTCGGCCTTCTGCCGTCCGCGGTAAACTTCAATCACATAACTGAGGCTTTGAAATGTATGAAACGACAAGCCGATGGGCAGGATCAGCGACAACCCTTCTATTGAGTAATTCCAGTGAACAAAACGGGCCAGCGCCGCAAGGTTGGCATTGAAAAAATTGAAATACTTAAAAATGAAAAGTACCAGACAGGTTGAGAGAATACTCGCAATCAAGTATGCCTTGCGTGTTCTGCCTTCTGTTCTCTCTATAAGAATTGCCGCGAAATAATCAATGATGATGGTGACAAATAAAACACAGATATAGGCAGGTATAAACGCCATGTAAAAATAACAGCTGGCGGACAAAAGCCAGAACCAGCGATAACGGTGGCTCATCAAAAAATAGAGAACCGCGACGACGGGAAAAAAAATAAGAAAATGGAAAGAATTAAAAAGCATACCTACATTATTAAGAGTTTAAATGATCCGATTATGATTGCATACTCTTCCCTCGATAGTCTTCGTCGCTGACCTGTTCCAGCCAGTCGACGGCTTTGCCGTCCTGCTGTTCCTGAACGGCAAAATGGACCATGGCGGCTGTCGGGGACGCGCCGTGCCAGTGCTTTTCGCCGGGAGCGAACCACACGACATCGCCGGGTCGGATCTCTTCGATCGGCCCTCCCCATTTCTGCGCGCGCCCCAAACCGGAGATCACAATCAATGTCTGACCGAGCGGATGCGTGTGCCACGCGGTCCTTGCGCCGGGTTCGAAGGTCACGCTATTGCCGAAGGCACGCGCCGGTTCTTTCGGCTGAAACAACGGATCGATGCGCACCGTGCCGGTGAAATAATCCGCCGGACCCTTGGCGGAAGCCTGCGAACCGCTTCGTTTGATGTCCATATCCTGATTCCTTTTTATAATTCTTCGATCATCTGGATTATACGATAGGCCTTCACGGATTTTCGGAGCCAGACCCCAGAACGTAATCGAGCAATCCTTCCATACTGTCTGAAGTCTTATCGGCTTGAAGATCCAGTTTTTCTTCCGGCAAGTTAAAACGGTTGACCCAATAAGTCGGAAATCCGAAACTTTTGGCCCCGTAGGCATCCCATCCGCCGAACGCTGCGAACAGGATCTCTTCTTTATTCAACCCTAATCTTTCCATTCCCAATGCATAGGCACGGGGGTCCGGTTTATAGGTACCGTTGACTTCCGTGCTCAACAATTCCTCGAATACATCGGTTATCCCCGCCCCGTCGGCATTTTCTTTAAGCATTTTATAACTGAAGTTGGCAATAGTGATCAGACGAACGCCCGATGCCTTGAGTTTACGCAGCCCTTCGACAGCATCAGGCCACGGCGTTAAATGAAGGTAGGAATTTAATAAAGCGGCGCGTTTCTCCAGCGTCAGATCAAGCTTCATTTCCTCGGCGGTATAAACAAGCGCGTCCTCGGTGACCTTAAAAAAGTCCTCGTGACGACTGGTGATCGAACGGAGAAAGCCGTAATTGAACTGTTTGGCCCGCCATTTCTGGACAAACTCTGTGCCTTGACCCGGAAAAGCTTTTTCGGCTTCGGCGATAACAGAATTGGGATTAAAGATAACAAAGTAATCAAAAGCAACGGCCTTAAACCGCGGGGCGTTGTGTTCCTGGGCGGAAACCAAAACGCTTTGCGAAACGATACAGAAAACAACGATCAGTACTTTCAAAAACATAAAGCAAGAATCCTTTCTGTAAACTACAGGCGTTCATGAATCTGTTCTTACTTCGAAAGCAACCCTTTATACTTGTTCCAGTATCCGCCCATGGCGATCACCTGAAAAACGCCCATCGCTGCAGGCAGGACCCATTGCCCCGGATCCGGGGTCAGAACAACATGAAATAAAATGATGTGCAGGGTGATCGGAGCGAGAATAACCAGCGCGAGAGGCGCCGCGATGCCGAACAAGAGTAGACCGCCGAATAATGTCTCGGTCATTTTAAGAAGAGGAAAGAAATAACCAGTGGCCATGATGCCTTGCATGAACGTTGCGGCCGCTTCCGGCATGGCCGGCTGGTCGGGCATCTTCATGAGACCGAAGGCGATCGCCAACCCCATTCCCCCGAAGACAAAATAGATCAACCCCAAAAGAATTCTCGCACCGGCGTGAATTTTGGCTCCCATAGACGTTTCCTTTCTCGATTAAGAATAAATATCCTTTAAGTGCGGGATTATTATACGCTTAAAAGCCTGAAGAAACCATCGGGGAACTTTTTTGAGAGGAAGATTAAGATTATTGCAGTGATTGGATGATCAAATGACTGGAAAGATAACTACCGGGGTCGCTCATTGGACGGAGACTTATGACTTTGAAATCAAATCCTTCGAAACTGCCGGAGAATTCTTGTGAGGATTTGAAAAAAGACGATTCTCCGCTCTGCGGCATCAGTAAAGGAGGTCTTTTGTAATGAATGCGGTCGACAATGGCCGAGAAATCAACACCGCCTTCCTCGTCCTTCAAAAATTCCTCAACCTGCGTCGTGAAATAATCGGCGTATCCGTTCCAGCCCGCGGCTGATCGCGCTTCGGCCACCAAGGGAACAGCAGTATCCACGGCTTTTTTCCGGTCGCGGGCGGACCACTTCTTGATATTCCCGACGACCTCAACGATGGCCTGCGCGGTCAGACGGTCATTGCCCGCGTCATCGGACGGCCTTAAATGTTCAATCAAATCCTGTTTGATCCGTTCGATGTCCTTGCGCATTTCCTGATCTGTCGTGGGAGACTTTTCGACTGTGATATCTGCCTGAGGAATCGCCGCACCGCCATTGCTGCCGCCGGCTGGCGTCGTCGGATTGGCGGGACCGTTGCCATCGTCGTCTGAAAATCCGTTGCCGTCGTTATAAATATCGTCCAGTCCCGCCTGGCTGAGCAGAGCGGTGACCTTGTTCGCGTCATTCTGATCTTTGATGTAATACACATGCGCGGCGCCGGCGTGAGGAAGGACCGAGTTGACGGTCAATCCGCCCGTGCTGCTTCTGGCACGCGCGAACATCTGATAGAACGGACGGAAGAGTTTACGCGCATCTTCACGGTCCTCGATGCGGTATTGTTCCTTAATGTCAAGGAAGCCGATGCGCGAATCCAGATACTCGTCGAGTCCTTCGATCGGCTTGATGAGGTTGTTCAATAGATCGACGGTCATGTGCAGATATTGAAGCCTGTCCCAGAGCTCCGGGTTTTGTTCGAGACCGTCAAGGACTTCGCTTAGTATCCCGACGCTCTTGGCGCTGAATCCCATCAGCCCTGTCTGCACGGGATATTGTCTGAGCGTCTGGGCATTCAATTCATAATGCTGTTCCAAAAAAGCCAGCATGCGGTTGCGGTATGTTTTGTCTTTGCTGCCGGCGAGTAGCTTATCGATATCAAGTTTGGCCAGAATCTCTTTCACACTGATTCCGTCGCGGATAAAATCCATGACCATCAGACCGAACGACTTAAGGTCATTCTGGGCCACCCAGTCGCCGAGCAGGCTGATGTCGGTGTCGGGGAACTTCAGCATCGGCCCGAAATACACGTCCTTGCTGTAGACAACCACGTGCCCGCCCCTGACGTTTCCGGCCTTCGGCGTTTTATTTTTACTGGAATCTCTCATGGCCTCGGCGGCGCGGTAACCGTTGATGACCGCCCAGTCGAGTATCCTGTCATCCTGCGAATAGCCGTTACCGTGAAAGACGAACATGACGCGCAGGTCTTTCCATGAAAGCCCGGTCAGTTGCGGATGGTTTCTGATGAACTGCGGATCGGCAATCTTTTCGCGGGCAAAGCGCATGGCCTCGAAATACACATTGGCGCTCCCCTTGGCCTTCGTCGAGCTGACTTCAACGGGAACGTCGCCGCGGAACACCTGGCCCCGGCGGTCGCGCACGTAATTACGGATGTCTCCCATCGCATCGGGATTTTCGGAAACAATAACGACCATATCGACGCTCGTTTCGTTGCGCGGGTTCAATTCTCTCCTGAGATTTTCCTTGCCTTCCTGGACCGCAAGTTCGATCATGCGGCTTTCCCTGTCTTCCTGCGTCATAGTTTCGTCGCTGTGATCCCCCAGTTGGTTTTTCAGGGAAAAGCCCAGCCGCTGGGTCATGTGATCCATGATGGCCGCCCATGACATCTGCATAATGTTGATGTGAGGAACCCAGAACACGGCGAACCCGATGAACATACCCACGATACCAATGATGGAAATACCGCCGCTTAAAGAAGTGAGCCCCAGAATGCTCAAGACGGCAAAGAAACCCATGGTCACCGGCACCATCAGTAAACGAAGCCTGCTTAAGAAACTGCGCATTTTATGTTTGTTTCCCGCCTGTGTCCCGAAGGACGACACCAGATTTTTCGCAGACCGGATGTGTTCCCTTAATATCTCTTCGCTTCTCAAGACAATCGACGAATGCTTCTGGTCATTACCGTAAAGACCGGGCATCAATGCCTCGCCCCGTCGCAAAAGTCTCGGAATTTCCTGCGAAAGATTGACCTGCGAAGCCCTCAGCTGATAGCTGTATAAAAGGGTCCATCGGAAAAACGGATAGATCTTCGACCGTTCGGCCCAGTGATCGTCGGCAAATTTATAGCTCATGACCTTGTCGATGATCCCGCGGTATTCGAGGACGCGCAGATAGGCGGTGACATAATTCATCATTTCACTCATCAGACCGATATCGCGCAGAAGAAATTCCCGCTGTCTTTCATCCTCAATCGGATATTGGGTCAAATAAGCTTTAAGTGAATTGAGCGTGTCGATCGCCAGCAGGTTGAAATATCCCAGTGTTCTCTGGTACTGCTGATTGACCACTAATCCGTTGCTGTTCCCCTGTCCCATCAATTCCGGTTTGTACACCGTAGACTGCAGGATGTACGCGGCCCCGTTTAAGATGTTGTTAAATCCATAAATAACTTCGTTTGGATCGAGAGCTTCTTTCGATTCGTTCCACTGACGGGCGATGTATTGCCACCTCGCCAGGATCGGGCTCGATTCTTCAAACAGTCCGTGTTCAGGAATTGTGACCACGCCCATTTTCTTGGGTGTCGAAGGGGACCGCCGGAGAAGTCCCTGAAAAAACTTTTTGTCTTTTTCATTATGATTAAAGCCGTTGCTGTCGGCGCCCTCGGCGGAAAGTTCTTTGCGCAAATCGACGATAAGATCTTCGCTGGATGCTTTGCTGATGCTGGATTTACCGCGGATGACTTTAAATCCGAAGTACACACCGAACACACCTACGATCCACAGGATGAGACGCGTGAGAAACGGAATGCTGTGGAAACTCTGGTCGTTGGTGATGATGCCCTGGGCGACCTCGTCCCGCCAGCCGGAGATTTCACCCAGAAGCGACTTTATCTTAGGATCGTTTCTCGCTCTCAACTGGTCCAGCAAAGCGCCTGCCTCGCGCGGATCGTTCGTCGTTCGCAGACGCTGACGGATCTCTTCGATCGCCGCCGATTCCTCCGGCGAAAAGACGGGCTGGCCCGCGAAGAGACGCAGTTCGCTTTGGGCGTTCCGGTCGGCCAGTCCTAATGCCATTTCGGTCGCCGTGGTCGTGATCTGGCCGCGGGCAAACTGCGGCCCTCTCGGATCGTCGGCGGAATGCAATTCGCCGAATGAATATGTCCTTAACCGGATATTGAGCGGCCATTCCTGAGCGGTCTGCTCATACATTTTCTGCATGGAACGGCGCACGATGTCGGTCGTCACGGGATCCGTGATCGCGGGGATGTCCGCGCGCAGCTGGTCCATCCAGTTGCGTCCCTCGACAAGACTCAAAAATGAGGCATCCGTGGAATTGAGATACGCATTCAAAACTAGAATACGTCCCTGCGGTGTCGTCATTAAACGATCGACGGCCTCGCTCCGTAACGGACTGGCAGATTGGGCGATGCGGGCGAGTTCCGGAAAATTGGAAGAAGAAACAATGTAGCGGCGCTGAGCATCCAGATCCTGGACTTCAAAATAACTCAGCGAAAGCGCGCTCTGATTACCGGCGCCGGCAACATTCAGCAGGTTCAGACCGTTGATATTCGGCAAACGGCGCTGCTGGGCGATGATGTTGTCCGCGGCCTGTTTCGCGCGTTGAAATAAACGTTCCGGGACATGATGTTCCATGTCTCTCCATTGAGGAGACGTGGTTAAGAATGTCCTGTTCACAGCCCTGAACTGCTCGATCATGTAGACCGCATACACGTCACGGCGGCTGAAAAATGCAGTCGGGAATTTTTCGTAGGGACCGAGACCGAAGATTTCATCGACATTGTTTAACGCGGCACGTCTCAAAATCTCGTCGTAAAGAAGATCCCTCAAAGGCACGCTCGACACCTCGTTGGCGGCGGTCAGACGGGCATGATCCTGCGCCAGCTGGTCCAGCGACCAGAAATCGCTGCGCAGCAGACGGATCTTGGCGATCGAATCATCCGGAGCCCAGCTTAAGAAACTCAGCAGAACCTGTTCGGCTTGTTCGGGCGAAATGGACGCACGGTCCGCCGACGGCTGGAATGTGTAGCGGAGTTCCGACAGCTGATTGATCCTCTGCGGATTCTGGATCAGCGCGTCATTCAAAATTTGAAAACCCGTCCGGGCGAGTGTCGTATTGTTGCTGTCGATAGCCTGTTTGGTAATGGACAGAATGAAACGAAAATCTCCCTGATCACGGTTCGCCACGGACTGGAACAAACGCTCGACGACATCCGGATACGGGGACGTAAGAATGATGCGGCTCGCGGTATTTAAAAACTGAGGACTGCTCTGGAACTGGGCCAAAAACATGTCCATCGTCCGCGTGCGCGTGACGATGTTGGGATCGCGCGTAAGGATGTCCGCGACCGCGCCTATACGTCCGCCGGTCACCGCGGACGGACCGCTCTGCATCAAAGGCCAGATGCCGGTGACGTTCTGCGGCTGCTGAAATTGAACAAACCCGACGGAAAGATTGCTGTCGCGCTGGACGCGCACGGACGGAACGGCTTGAAATTCTCTTAATAAATCATCGGGAGACGGCACTGTGATCGTAGCGGCAGGTCCTGTCCGTGTTTGTGTGATGTCGGCCAATTGGACGACTTCCATCGTTGCAGCGCCTTGCACGGACGCTCTCACCAAAGAATCTCCATAGCCCAGAATCTGCAATTGGCGCAGACGGGATTCGGCGCGGAAATATTGCGCTTTCAATTCGAAGAGCCTCTGCGAAACCGTCGAGATCTGGACACGGTCATTAACCAGCTGGTCGGCGCGGAACACGTCGGGACGGTCGGCCTTCAACCGCCAGGCCTGATAGGCGTTTCTGTAATTGATATTTTCCTGGGTGATCTGCCGGCTTAAATCACTGATCAGTGTAATTGCTTCGGTCAAATCCCGCCGCACTTCCGCACGGATGCGCTGTTCGTTCAAACGAACCTTTTCTCTCTCAAGAGCGGCGATTGCCTGATGCGCCTGCCGTTCCGTGCTGATAATAGGAATGCTGAATTGCAAAGAAGCGTTGGCCCCCTGCTGAAGACTGCCTGTTCTCAATGCCGAACCGGACACCAGATCATACAGTGGATTGAATTCGTTCCCGTCGGTGATATAAAGGCTGTGGAGAGAGACCGACGGCAAGAGCGAGATGCGCTGCAGTTCGATGGTCTTTTCCATCGCCTGCGTGGCCACGACGGCGCCCCGGATGCGGTAATTGGCGCTCGCGGCGGCGTCCACCCTGCCGAAATAGGCACGCTGCACATCGTCGGGTATTCCCGGAAAGCTCCCGTTCCATTGCAGCGACGGATTGATCGTGCCCGTCAGTGTATTGTTCATAGCGTAATTCAGACGGATGCGCGACTGCTGCATCCGGTTCTGCAAAGACGTGATCTGCGCCTGCGCGTCGCGGATGCTGCGGTCCACCGTCTCGATGTCCGTCGCCGTCGCGAAACCGCCCTGCTGTCTTGTTACAAGCATTTCTCTTGTGCTCTGCAGATCCGTCACAAGCGAATTCAATTCCGCGATGCGCGCCTGGGCTTCGGAGACTTCCACAAATAGCCCCGTGGCCTGATTGACCTGCTGGGCCACCGCGTCTTCCATACGGTGACGCGCGATCTCGGTCATCATGATCGCCAGGTCCTGCATCTTGCCTTTTTTGCCTGAAATCACATCCATCAACTGTCCCGCCAGATCGAACACAACCGGTAAGGCCGCGC
>JAGNTT010000068.1:4174-9360 GCA_017987425.1 Candidatus Omnitrophota bacterium | reverse complement strand
TTACCCTGGTCCGCGGGGACGTCCGCAACAAGACGCTCATGGAAAAGTACATCAAGGAAGCCGATGCCATTTTTCCGCTGGCCTGTCTCACCGGGGCCCCGTTATGCGCCCAGGATCCCTGCGGTGCACAGACCATTTTGTTCGACTCGATCGACACGATGCTTAAAATCACAAGCAAAAGTCAGATGATCGTTTTTCCTACGACCAACAGCGGTTACGGCATCGGGGAAAAGGGAAAATTCTGCGATGAAAAGACGCCGCTTCGGCCGATTTCTTTATATGGTAAGCTTAAGGTGCAGGCGGAGGAGGCGATACTGAGTTCCGGACACGGCATCACGCTTCGCCTGGCAACGGCCTTCGGCGTTTCTCCTAGAATGCGTCTGGATCTTTTGGTCAATGACTTTACCTACAGGGCCGTGCATGACCGTTTTGTGGTCTTGTTTGAAGCGCATTTTAAGCGCAATTACATTCACGTGCGCGATATTTCCAAGGCGTTCATCCACTCGATCAATAATTTTGAACAGATGAAAAATGAACCGTATAACGTTGGCTTAAGCGACGCTAATTTAAGCAAAATGGAATTATGCCAGGAGATCAAGAAGCAGATCCCCGATTTCTATTTTGTGGAGGCGACGATTGGTGAAGATCCCGACAAGCGTGATTATATCGTCTCGAACGATAAGATCGAAAAGACGGGCTTCAAACCCGACGTGAGCCTGGCCAGGGGCATCGGCGAGTTAATCAAGGCGTATAAGATTATTAAGCGGAACCAGTATGCGAATATTTAAGAGCACAAGAACGCAAGAACACAGGTGCACAAAAAGAGCACAAGGAACCTTGTGCTCCTCATGTGCTCTTGTGTGCTTATGCTCTTGTGTACCCTCGAGGTCTCATGGGTAAACAGCTCGACATCCTTTTCATTCATCCGAACGCCTCCAAGCGGATCTATCAGGATCTTGCCAAGGATTTTTCCGCGATCGAACCGCCCATCTGGGCCGGAATGCTCACGTCGCATTGTTTGGCGCGCGGTTTCGGAGCCGAAATTCTTGACTGCGAAGCGCTTCATCTGACGGAAGAAGAGTCCGCGCAAAAGATCAAAGAATATAATCCGCGCGTGGCCTGTCTCGTGGTTTACGGCCAGCAGCCGTCTGCCAGTTCGCAGAACATGGCCGGGGCGGTCGCGCTCGCGGATGAAATCAAAAGGCTGGCGCCTGATCTTAAGATTGTCTTTGTGGGCGGTCACATCGCCGCGCTTCCGTCGGAAGTGCTCAAGAATCACTCCAGCATCGATTTTGTCTGCCAGAACGAAGGCGTGTATACAATATCCACGCTTCTTAAAACCAATTTGAACGATGATCTGGAAAAGGTCCTGGGTCTTGGATTCAGAAAAGACGGAGGGATTGTTCTTAATCCTCCTTCGCCGATCGTAGCCAAGGCTGATCTTCCCGTTGACCTGCCCGGGATCGCCTGGGACAAGCTGCCGATCAAGAATTACCGTACGGCGCTGTGGCATTCGTATCCGAACGGATCGAAGCGTCAGCCGTTTGCCGCTCTGTATACAAGCCTCGGCTGTCCGATGAAATGTTCGTTCTGCATGATTAATATCATCAACCGCCAGGAAAATGAATTCTCCGACGGCAGCGCCGTTTTCCGTTATTGGGACCCTGAGCACATCATCAAGCAGTTTGATTTTTTTGCCGAGCAGGGAATCACGAACATCAAGATCGCCGATGAGCTCTTTGTTCTCAACCAGAATCACTTTATGAAACTCTGCCAGCTCATCATCGAGCGCGGTTATAAATTCAATATTTGGTGTTATTCACGCGTCGATACCGTCAAGGAAGTATACCTGGACACTCTCAAGAAGGCGGGAGTCAACTGGCTGGCGCTCGGCATTGAAAGCGGCAACACGCGCGTACGCAAGGACGTCACCAAGGGGCGCTTCGAGGACGTGGACATCCGCGATGTCGTCAGGAAAATACGCGAACACGGCATCAATGTCATTGCCAATTATATATTCGGCCTCCCGGAAGATGATTTGGAAAGCATGCAGACCACGCTGGACTTGGCGATCGAGATGAACACCGAAGAGGCCAATTTTTATTCGGCCATGGCATATCCGGGAAGTCCGCTCTACGGTCAGGCGCGCCAGGCGGGATGGAAGCTTCCCCAGACATACGCGGCGTTTTCCCAGCATTCGTATGAAGCCCAGCCTTTGCCGACCAAGTATGTCGCGGCCGAACAGGTTCTGGCATTTCGCGACAAAGCATGGATGGCCTATCATACCCATCCGAAATTTCTGGACCTTCTAAAAGAAAAATTCGGCCAAGTCGCCGTTGATGAAACGCTTCGGTCAACGCAGATTAAATTAAAACGTAAAATTTTGGAGGACGTAGGGGCGGGGTAACCCCGCCCTTACAGGATTGTTATGATTATTTCCCGCACACCGTTTCGCGTTTCCTTCTTCGGAGGAGGAACGGATTATCCCGGATGGTATAAAGAAAATAAAGGCGCCGTTCTCGCCACCACCATCGACAAGTATTGCTACATCACCTGCCGTTATCTGCCGCCTTTTTTTGAGCACAAATCACGCATCATTTATTCCAAGATGGAACATACCCAGACAATTAATGAGATCGACCATCCGTCCGTGCGTGAGGTTCTGCGTTTTCTGAATATTCAGGAAGGCGTTGAAATCCATCACGACGGTGATCTACCGGCACGCACGGGTTTAGGTTCAAGTTCTTCATTTACCGTCGGCCTGCTGAATGGTCTTTATGCCATGAGAGGCGTCATGCCTTCCAAAGAAAGGCTGGCCACGGAAGCGATCCATGTCGAACAGGACATGATCAAGGAAAACGTCGGCTGCCAGGACCAAACACTCGCGGCTTACGGCGGTTTCAATTACATCGAATTCGGCGGAGCCAATCATCTTCAGGTTCGTCAGGTGACCGTGGCTCCCGAAACCGTCGAAAAACTGCAGAACCATCTCATGATGTTTTTTACCGGCTTCTCCAGAACAGCTTCGGAAATCGCCGCGCATCAAGTGAGTAATATTCCTAACAAGAAAAAAGAGCTCTCTGATATGTACAACATGGTCCAGGAAGCGGTAAAGGTTTTAAACGGCAATGACATTTGCCGTTTTGGAAAGATGCTCGATGAATCTTGGAAGATCAAGCGCAGCTTGTCGAACAAGATCGCAACACCGTATATCGATGAGTTGTATGAATCGGCCATTAATTCCGGCGCGCTCGGCGGAAAATTGCTCGGAGCGGGCGGCGGCGGATTCGTTCTCTTATTTGTGGAGCCTCACAACAAGGCGAAGGTCCGCGAACGTCTGAAGGATTTACTGGAAGTGCCGTTCAGATTTGAAAATCTGGGCAGCCAGATTATTTTTTATCAGCCTAATACTGGGATTGTTAAGTAACGAAGGACGTAAGACGTTGGACGAAAGACGAGGTTGATGTGAGATGGAAGGATTAATATGATTTGTTTTTCGTCCTACATCTAACATCCTACGTCCCACTTTTTTCGTAAATAAGCTATGAATACTGATTTCATTATATTATGCGGCGGTCAGGGGACGCGTTTGCGGTCGGTGGTGGGCGAGACACAAAAAGTCATGGCTTCCGTCGATGACGAACCTTTCCTTGATTTACTCATCAAATACATCAGAGCTCAGGGCGGACGGCGTGTCATTCTGGCGACCGGATATAAAGCGGAAGATGTGGAATCGCATTACAAGGACCTTTTTAAGGACATGACCATCGAGTTTTCCCGCGAGCTGGAACCTTTAGGCACCGGCGGAGCTGTCAAGAATGCGTGGTCGAAAGTCCAGACCGAGAATTTTTTCGTATTAAACGGCGATTCATTCTGCCCGATCGTGTTTGACAATATGCTGGATCTTCATATCGCTTATCAGTCGGCCGCGACAGTGGCGCTCGCCAAAGTCGAAGACGGTCAGGATTACGGAAGCGTGCTTCTCGATGACGCGGGCGGCGTGACCGCCTTTCAGGAAAAAGTGCCGACGGGCAATCTGACCTATGTGAACACCGGCATTTACTGTTTCCGTTCCGAATTGAAGGAGCTTTTGCCTGCGGCAACGAAGTTTTCGCTGGAGAGGGATTTCTTTCCCTCGATCATAGGAAAAGGTTTCTGCGGGTACGCGACGGACAAATCGTTTCTCGACATCGGAACGCCGCAGCGCTTCAAAGAGGCGGCTGATCAAATGAGAAAATTATGGCAGTGATCAAGACTGCGAAAAATAAACTTGTTGTCGGAAGTGCCGGTAAGCCTACTCCGGATGCCATTACGCTCGATATTGACCCCGAACACAATCCGGACGTGGTGCACGATCTTCATGACGTGCCTCTGCCGTTTGACGACAATCAGTTTCAGGAAATCACCTGTCATCATGTGCTGGAACATTTGAACGATCTGTCCGCCGTCATGAAAGACCTGCACAGGATCTGCCGTAAAGACGGGACGCTTTATATTGAAGTCCCGCATCACACCTCCTGGTGTGCCAAGACTCCGGATCATAAATTATATTTCAACTGGTTTGCTTTTGACGGCTATCTCGCCAGTGAAAAGACGTGGCGCACGGGCAAGAAGTTCAAGCTGGTCAAACGCGAGATCACATTTCACCGTCGTTTCCGCATGTTCGGACTGCACAAGATTTTTAATGCCAATCCGATGGCTTATGAGCGCTTTTGGGCGCATATCTGCCCGGCCGAACATTTCAAAATCTGGCTGCAGCCTTTAAAATAAGGAATTATCGTGAAGATTACCCACGGCAACGAAGCCCAAAAAGCGAAATTCAAGGTTCCCTTCGGAACGGTCTCGATCACTCCCGATGCACGCACGCTGATCAATGAAGTCATTGATTCCGGCTGGGTCACCAAGGGAAAATACGTTAAAGAATTCGAAGAAAAGTTCGCCGCCCTTTTCGGCGTCAAATACGGCGTTGCCGTTTCAAGCGGTACGGATGCCGACGCGTTGGCCTGCGCCGTTCTCTATGATTTCGGTGCCAGCCGCGGCGATGAGATCATCATTCCGGCGCTTACATTCGTCGCCACGGGCAATGCGGTTCTTCAGGCCGGATTCAAACCCGTATTCGTCGACGTCAAACGCGAAACGCTCAACATCGATCCCGATCTGATCGAGCGGGCCATCACGCCTAAAAC
>JAGNTT010000068.1:0-4074 GCA_017987425.1 Candidatus Omnitrophota bacterium | reverse complement strand
CGCTTACATTCGTCGCCACGGGCAATGCGGTTCTTCAGGCCGGATTCAAACCCGTATTCGTCGACGTCAAACGCGAAACGCTCAACATCGATCCCGATCTGATCGAGCGGGCCATCACGCCTAAAACGCGCGCCATCATGCCGGTGCATTTGATGGGAAAACCTGCCGACATGGATAAGGTCCGGGCAATCGCGAAGAAGCACAAACTTTTTATCATTGAAGATGCCGCGGAAGCGCACGGAGCTGAATATAACGGCGAGAAAATCGGCGCGCTGGGCGACATGGCCTGTTTCAGTCTGTATGCCGCTCACATCATCACGACGATCGAAGGCGGGATCGTGATCACTAATAATGAGAAGATGGCGGAAGCGTTACGTTCGCTGCGCAATCACGGCATCGAAGGAAAGTTTACGTTTAAGCGCATCGGCTTTTCCGCCAAGATGAACGAGATTGAAGCTTCCGTGGGGCTCGGCAACATCAAAATTTTTCACCAGATCCTTGAGAAGCGCCGACGCAACGTGCTCTATCTGATCAACGGTTTTAAACGCTTCGATAAATATTTCATCACCCTTCAGGAAGACAAGGGGGAGAAGCTTGGTCCGCACGCGTTTTCCATCATCGTGCGCGAAGGCGCCGGTTTCTCGAAGGACGAATTCGTCAGTTACATTGAAGCCAACGGCGTCGATTCCCGCAATTTGTTTTATTCGATCCCGACGCAGTGTCCGAGCTACACGTTTTTAGGTCATAAGCTCGGCGATTTTCCCGAGTCCGAGTATTGCAGCGATCATGGGACGCATATCGGCTGCCATCAGGATTTGGAATTGGACCAGCTGGACCACGCGATCAAGACCGTTGAGGATTTTATACGTAGGGGCGGTTATTAACCGCCCGTAATTTAGGGCGATCGATGATCGCCCCTACAGGAGATTTTATGAATAAAAATAATCTTTATGCCGTTATTCTTGCCGGTGGTTCCGGTACGCGCTTTTGGCCCGCCAGCCGCGCTTCTTATCCGAAACAGTTCCTTTCTTTGACGGGCGCCGAGAGTATGCTGCAGGGAACGCTGGCCCGTCTCGGCAGCAAGATCAAAGGCGAACGCGTCTTTATCGTCACGAATAAACGTTTCGCGAAGATCATCGAGAAGCAGGCCGCCCGGTTTGACGTTCCCAAAGCCAACATTTTGCTCGAACCGTCGGGAAAAAACACGGCGCCCGCCATCGCCTGGGCCGCGGCCATCATCAACAGCCGCGATCCCGACGCTGTTATGGCTGTTCTGCCGAGCGATCATCTGATCCAGAACAAAAAAGCATACATCGCTACGCTTGATGAAGCTGTCTCTCTGGCCAATGAAGGTTATCTGGTGACTCTGGGGATTGTTCCCACGAGACCGGAAACGGGTTACGGTTATATTAAAGGCAGAAAAGTTACTAAAAGCGGACGCGCTCTGCATGAAGTGGAGCAATTTGTCGAGAAGCCGTCGCTGGATAAAGCGGTCGCGTATCTAAAGACGAAGAAATATTTCTGGAACAGCGGGATGTTCATCTGGAAGACATCGGTCATTCTGGATGAATTTAAGAATCTGCTTCCGGATCTGCACAAAGCATTTACCGGAGGGTTCACCCAGAAAGCCGTCGAAAAATTCTGGGACGGCATTACTGGTATTTCGATCGATTACGGCATTATGGAGAAAGCCAAACGCGTCGCGGTCGTTCCGGCGGCTGATATCGGCTGGTCGGACGTGGGCAGCTGGGAGGCGTTATGGGAAGTTTCATCCAAAAATGCTGATGGAAATGCTCTTAAGGGCGATGTCGTGCATTATGCTTCCAAGAAAAACCTGGTCTTCGGCAATAAGCGCCTGGTGGCGTTGGTCGGTGTGGAAGATCTGGTCGTCGTCGATACGGATGACGCGATTCTGGTATGCCGCAGGGAACACTCCCAGTCGGTTAAGAACATCGTCGATTTCCTGAAGGAAAAACAAAGACAGGAAATTTAGTGAGGCGTAGGGGCGCGCGGCCGTGCGCCCCTACAAATTTTATGTTCAAAAAAATCCTCATCATCAATACATTCGGGATCGGAGATGTCCTTTTTACCACGCCCCTGATCAGCAATGTCAAACGGGCTTATCCCGCGACGATCATCCACTATCTGACCAATCCGCGCAGCTCCGATGTTCTTAAACACAATCCCAAGATCGAAAAGATATTTATTTATGAACGCGATGCGTTCAATGCCGCATACAAGCGTTCGTTCTTTGAATTCATTAATAAAGGCAGGGAGTTCTTCCGTCTCATCAAGGCCGAAAAATATGACGCTGTCCTCGACCTTTCGCTCGACCGCGGCATGAACATGATGACCACCGCCGCCGGCATCCCCCAGCGCATCGGTTTTAATTACAAAAACCGCAGTTTCTTTCTGACCCGCAAAATTCCTTTGGTTGGATACGAAGGTAAACATGTGGTCGAGCATTACACCCGTATTCTGGATGAGCTGGGCATTCCCTTTGTGGATAAAAATCTGGAGTTTGTTGTTCCTCCGCAGGATATTCAGTGGGGCAAGGACTGGCGTTCGCAGGAAGCGCTTACATTTTCGAAGCTTCTGATCGCGGTGTTTCCCGGAGGAGGCGCAAGCTGGGGAAAAAGCGCCCATTTCAAGCGCTGGCCTGTCGAGAAATATGCCAAATTAGTGGACAAAATGATTGAAAAATTCGATGCCCACATTATACTGATGGGGAATCAGGAGGAAAGAGACCTCTGCGGACAGATTTCGAGAGTGTCTCCCTCTAATACTCATGTGATGGCCGGGGATTTGAGTTTGACGCGAAGCGCCGCTCTTTTAAAGCAATGCCGTCTTGCCATTTTAAATGACGGAGGTCCTTTACATATTGCGGTGGCCAGCGGTGTTGCCACCGTTTCTATTTTCGGACCCGTGGATGAGAACGTTTACGGCCCGTACCCTTTGAAAAATCATCGTGTCGTCAAAAAAGGATTGGCCTGCCAGCCGTGTTACCGGCGGTTTCGGATGTCCAATTGTTCACATATCAGCTGCCTGGCGCAGCTGGAAGTTGAAGATGTCTTACGAAAGGTAGAAGAAGCATTATGAGCAGCAGTATTCCGTTTATTGATTTCAGCGAGCAGTACCGTCAGACCAAAGACGAAATTCACACCGGACTCGAGAAAGTTTTTCAAAAAGGAGATTACATCCTTGGGCAAGCGGCCAAGGATTTTGAGACGAGCTTTGCCAATTATTGCGGCGTCAAATACGGCGTCGGCGTCAATTCGGGAACCGACGCGCTGTATCTGGCGATCGCCTCTCTGGATATCAAAGAAGGCGACGAAGTCATTCTGCCGACGTTTACATTTATCGCGACCGCCTTGTGCGTTTCTTACGCGGGCGCCACACCGGTTTTTGCCGACGTAGAGAACGATACCTACAACCTCGACCCCAAAGCTTTTGAAAAAGCGATCACGCCCAGAACAAAAGCAGTCATCCCCGTTCACATTTACGGTCAGTCCGCCAATATGGCCGAGATCACCGCGATTGCGCGCAAGCACAACGTGAAGATCGTCGAAGATGCGGCGCAGGCGCACGGCGCAACTTATAAAGGCCAAAGAATAGGTTCGCTCGGCGACGTGGCCTGTTTCAGTTTTTATCCGACCAAAAGTCTGGGCGCGTTCGGCGACGCCGGCATGATCGTGACCAACGATCCGGCAATCAATGAAAAGGCGCTGATGCTTCGCGATTACGGACGTCAGGGCCGTTATGAACATAAGATCAAAGGCTACAATTCCCGTCTCGATACGGTGCAGGCCGTAGTGCTGGCGGCCAAGCTCAAGCATCTCGACCGCTGGAACGCCATGCGCGCTGAGAAAGCCGCGTATTACAATCAATCCCTTAAAGGATTGAGCGGAGTTGTTACCCCTGTACTTAAAGACGACCGCACGCACGTTTATCAAACGTACGCCGTGAGAGTCAACAAGGCCAAGCGCGAGCAGATCATGGATGCGCTTAAAGCCAAGGGTGTAAGTTCGCTCATTCATTATCCGATCCCGCTGCATTTGCAGGAAGCCTATAAGG
>JAGNTT010000067.1 GCA_017987425.1 Candidatus Omnitrophota bacterium | reverse complement strand
TTGGCCTGACGCGTGATTTCAAATTGGTGAGGCCGGACAAACACACTAGCCCCTTTGCTATTGGCATGAAGATTTGGTAAATCGATCACCGTCTTCCCGACGTAGGCTTTGCCGTTTTCCACACGGGCATGAAAGAGGTTCACATTGCCGAGAAAGTTGAGCACAAACTTATTGGCCGGTTTATGATAAACCTCTTCCGGAGTCCCCTTCTGTTCGATCCGCCCCTTGTTCATGACGACGATTTTATCGGCGACTTCAAGCGCTTCCTCCTGGTCATGCGTCACAAAAAGACTCGTGATGTGCAGCTGGTCATGAAAACGGCGCAGCCAAGTCCTCAATTCCTTGCGGACCTGCGCATCGAGAGAACCAAACGGCTCATCCAGAAGCAGCACTTTGGGTTCGACCGCCAGAGCACGGGCAAGAGCGATACGCTGACGCTGTCCGCCGGAGAGCTGCCACGGATAACGTCCGCCCACCCAATCGAGCTGAACAAGATTAAGCAATTCCGTAACCTTCGCTTTGATTTGCGCCTCACTGGGACGGATATTTTTAGGTTTAACTTTCAAGCCGAAAGCGATGTTTTCAAACACAGTCATGTGGCGGAACAGCGCATAATGCTGAAATACGAAACCAACACCGCGGTCTTTGATTTTAGTTGACTGCGTATCCTCTCCTTTAAACAAGATTTGACCGGAGTCTCCTGTCTCAAGTCCGGCGATAATGCGAAGAAGCGTTGTTTTTCCGGAACCCGACGGCCCCAAAAGAGCGGTCAACTCTCCCGTCTCCACTTTTAAATTAATATCATCCAGCGCCTTGAATGTGCCGAAACTTTTAGTAACACCTTTGACTTCAATACTCATCCACGCGCTCCCTGTTGAACAGCTTTAAGTTCGTTTCTAAATTTGAACTCGACAAAAGTTTTTACGACCAGCGTCACCAATGCCAGCATGGCCAGAATAGAAGCGGAGGCAAACGCCGCCGTGAATTGATATTCATTGTATAGAATCTCGATGTGCAGCGGTAACGTGTTAGTAAGTCCCCGAATATGTCCGGAGACTACCGACACCGCGCCAAACTCACCCATCGCACGGGCGTTACACAAAATGACACCGTATAACAGCCCCCATTTAATGTTGGGCAATGTGACATACCAAAACGTTTTAAACCCGCCGGCTCCGAGCGTGATCGCCGCTTCCTCCTCCTCACTCCCCTGCGCCTTCATAATCGGAATGAGTTCACGGGCCACCATGGGAAATGTAACAAAAATCGTCGCTAGAATTATAGACGGGGGAGCAAAAATAATTTTAATCTCATGCTCGCGCAGCCACGGTCCGAAGGCTCCCTGTGCCCCGAAAATTAAAACATAAATGAGACCGGAGATAACCGGCGAAACCGAAAGCGGCAGATCAATAAGGGTCAATAAAAAATTTTTCCCGTGAAAGTCAAACTTGGTGATCGCCCAGGATGCTGCAATCCCGAATACAAGATTCAAAGGAACTGCGATCAAAGCGGTCAGAACGGTCAAACGGATGGCCGCAAGCGTATCGGAATCCGACAACGACTGCAAATAAACGGCAATACCTTTGTTAAGCGCCGTCCCAAAAACAACCACCAGGGGCAGTATCAAGAACAAAACAATGTAAAAAAGCGCTATACCGATCAACACCCAACGGACAGCCGCAGTTTCCTTGCGCGCGCTCGACATATCAATTCATCCCTATTCGTTTGGCTGACCACAATTGCAAAAGATTTGTGATCCCTAAAAGTAGAAAAGAAACGACCAGCATCACAACAGCGATTGCGGTCGCTCCCGCATAATCGTACTGTTCGAGTTTGGTAATGATCAAAAGCGGCGCGATCTCCGTTTTGTTGGGCATGTTGCCGGCAATAAAAATGACCGAACCGTATTCACCGATCCCTCGGGCAAAGGCCAAATTAAAACCAGTCAATAAAGGCGGGAACAATAAAGGAAAAATCACCCGCCAGAATGTCTGCCAGCGTCCCGCGCCCAAGCTTGCCGCCGCCTCTTCCAGTTCGGGATCCAGATCCTGAAGAATCGGCTCGATCGTCCGGACAACAAAAGGAAGCCCGATAAAAATGAGCGCGATCGTAACACCAAATGTACTATAAGCCGATTGAATGCCTATTTTATATAAATGCTGACCCAGCAAACCATTGGATGAATACAGCGTGGTGAGGGCAATACCGGCAACCGCCGTCGGCAAGGCGAAAGGAAAATCGATCAACGCATCGACGATCCTTTTGCCTGGGAAAGTATACCGCGCCAGCACCCAGGCGATGATGAAACCAAAAACCACATTGACCGCAGCTGCGACCAATGCCGCACCGAAGCTTAAGCGGTATGCCGCCAAAGTCCTCGGTGCGGTGATAATCTTAACAAACTCTTCCCATCCCAAGCTTGTTGTCTTAATAAAGAGCATCGACAAAGGAATCAGTACGATCAGGCTCAGATAAAAGACCGTATATCCCAGCGAAAGATGAAAACCCGGAAGAGTTGAACGTTGTTTGAGCAAAAACATACTTACACAATCACCTTTTAACTATTAAATCGGCCTATTGACCTGATTAGGATACTAACGATTTCTATTTGTGCCAACTTATTTTTCAGGTTAATTGCCGTAGATCTGGTCGAATGTGCCACCGTCCGCGAAATGAGTGGATTGCGCCGCCTTCCAACTGCCGAAGACTTCATCAATCGTGAACAAATTGACCTGCGCAAACTTGTTGGCATATTCTTTGGCAATCGCCTGCGATCTCGGACGGTAATAATGCTTGGCCGCGATTTCCTGTCCTACATCGGAATACAGGTAATTCAGGTATTCTTCAGCGACTTTTCTCGTGCCATGACGATCGGCATTGCGCCCAACCAAAGCTACCGGCGGTTCGGCCAATATGCTGATCGAGGGAACAACGATCTCGAATTCACCCTTGCCAAGTTCATTGGCCGCCAGAAAGGCTTCATTTTCCCAGGAGATGAACACATCCCCGATCTTGCGTTCAATGAATGTGGTTGTCGAGCCTCTCGCTCCGGAATCGAGAACGAGAACGTTCTTGAAGATCGCTTTTAAGAATTCCTTAACCTTTACCTCATCATTTTCCCACTTCTTTAAACCATACCCCCAGGCCGCCAGATAGTTCCAGCGCGCACCACCCGATGTTTTAGGGTTGGGCGTGATGACGGAAATGCCGGGCCTCGCCAAATCATCCCAATCCTTGATGTTTTTCGGATTACCTTTACGGACCAAAAAAACAATGGTGGATGTGTACGGAGCACTGTTGTCCGGAAGTTTTGCCTGCCAATCCTTGCCGATCAAATCCGATTTCTCAGCAATGGCATCGATGTCATACGCCAGCGCGAGCGTGACCACATCCGCATCCAGACCGTCGATAACAGAACGAGCCTGCTTGCCGCTTCCGCCGTGAGACTGATTGACCTTCACATCATCCCCCGTCAATGATTTCCAATGAAGGGCAAAGGCCTTATTGTATTCATCATACAACTCACGGGTCGGATCATAGGAAACATTAAGCAGATTGATTTCCTTCGCCGACGAAGAAACGGCAAGCGAACCGATCAATACCGTTGTTAGCAAGACTGCAAATAACTTTTGAATCTTCATGAAAATCTCCTTTTCGGTTTAAATGAAACTATTAATAGGCAATTTGAAAACGGCTTAAGACCACATTTTCCGTTTGTCTATCTGCACCGGCATTTGAACCGCCGTCGAATCTGGTCTGTTCAAAATCCAGCGAGATGCGGTAATTTTTATTGAGATACCAGTTTAAACCGGCACCCCAGGCATTGGCCTCCGTGACGCTTGTTGCAGTGCTGGCAAAACCGTTTGTAAAGATCGAATCATCAATATCGAGATTCCCGTATCGGCCGACTGCCTCAAACGCGCCCCATGTTCCTTTCGATAAATCGAAATTGGTGCGGGGATTAATACCTTTATATGAGGCTGATTCACCGGTGAGGACATAATTTCCGGCAATTTGCCACGTTTCATTTTTAAAGGTATCGCGGATAATATTTCCGCGGATAAACTTTTGTTCGGAACTCGCATATTCACCTATAAGCCCCAACGAACCGTTGTAGTAATAGGCCTGCGGTGTGATGCGGACGTGCTGGCCGTCAGCGGATGTCGAAGCATAGCTGAAGATGGTGGCCTGGCCAGTGGATCTATAGCTCGGGGTTGTGGCACCTTCCTTATGACCGTAGGATCCGGCAACACCGACACCCAAACCTTTGAACACTTCCGGTCCACCGTTTTTAAACGGCTGAGCGAAAACACGACCGACCACATCCTTGTCATTATTGTTATCGGTATCCTGCGCTGTTGAACTGCCTAAGTCCGGTGAACCGTTGAATATACCGACCGCATAGCTTAATGAATCGCCGAACAAATCGCCTGATAACTGCAGACCGACTTCGCGATTGGATAACAGGTTCGACGGCAATCCGACTTCGGTGAAATTGGCGACCGCATCAGACTGCAGACGTTCCAATCCGAGCGGAGCCTTGAATTTACCGGCGCGGAATTTAAATGCCGGATCAAGCTTGAACTCACTGTACGCATCCACCAGAGTCGAGGCACCGCTACCGAAGTCAGGCATGATGTAGAAATCAAAATTTTTGTTCAGTGTCCCTTCCAAAATGGGTCTGGCACGACGAACAGAAAACGTATCAGTCGTTCCATTATCCTTTTGATTGTCTGTAAAGTAACGCCCGTCCAGCTGCACCAAGCCGCGCAATTTGATTTTAAAGCTGTCATCCGGACTTTTGATGCTGAATCCGTCCTTGGAAGAAGCCGTGATCACAGGCGCCCGCGATGCTTTCTTTTCATCCTTCTCGATCTCTAATTGACGCTTCAAGACCGCTATTTGCTGTTCTAAGTCCTGCAAACGATCTTCAACAGAAGACGCCGCAAACGCAATTTCCGATACCGGTAAAGTCACCACAATCAACAAAGCAACCAGAATTTGACTGTAAAACCTCATATGTACTCCTTATTGTTATGAGCTTCCAGTTTTCTGGTCAGGCTTGAATGTTGTAGCTGCAGTGATCTGCCGGCTTAACAAAGAACAAGTAATTTAATCTAGACTTTTGTTACAGTTCCCTGAAAACGGATTTTTTCCTTCTTTTCTATCTGTACGACCTTCGAATCATGGATCACGACCTCGACTGAACCAAACTTAATATTCCGAATTGCTTTAAGGATCTCCTGATCCTGGGGGGTTTCTTGTGCCATATGTTCTTTCCTTAATAATGCTCTGTTGGGATGAAGTGACAAACTGGAGAATAAAAACGGCTGCTCTTAGCAGCAACAACAAGAGCGCTGGCAGGAACAAATGCGGGGGGAATGATTAATTATTACTAAGCTAGTCATGTAAGTAATAATACAATCAAAATAAAAAATGTCAAGAGGATTTTTTAAAAATTTTTTCGACGATTTTGGCACTACCGGAAGGCATTGGGTATTTATGGAAATCAATTGGATTAAGCCACTTACGATCTTTACGTGTAGGGACAATATCGATCGGGTCAAACCGCCATACAGAAAGTTTAACACGAAATTGAGTATAAAAATGCTGAACATCGAACAAATGTTTGACGGATTTAGGAGAAATTCCGAGCTCTTCTTGCACTTCTCTAATAAGAGCCTCTTTGGGCGTCTCGTCCGCTTCTATCTTCCCGCCAGGGAATTCCCAAAGATCAGCCAAAAGCCCTTTAGACGGTCGTTTTTGGATAAAATATTTACCCTTATGCTCGATAACCGCGATCACCGCATTAATATCTTTGACAATCCGCTTCTTGGGAGTTGGAATCAACTCCTGACGGCCTTCTTTATAAGCCAAACAAAATTTAGATACGGGACACTGCACACACACCGGCTCTTTACTGCGGCAGACAAGGGCACCGAGCTCCATAAGCCCCTGGTTAAAATCCCCCACACCCTTCTCCGGAAGTACTGTCAGTAAATACTCAAGTACGCGTTTGTCATGCTTTGTATCAGCCTCACCTTCTATGGACAAAATACGCATCACCACACGACGGACATTCGCATCAATAATGGAAAGCTTTTTATCAAAGGCAATACTTAAAACAGCGCCGGTTGTATAAGGACCGAAACCGGGAAGTTTTCGGACAATATCCGGCTCGCTTGGGATCCGGCTTTCATGCTCGTCGACAATGATCTGCGCCGAACGATGAAGGTTTCTCGCGCGATTGTAATAACCAAGCCCCTGCCACTGGGCAAGAATTTCCTGGATCGGAGCCCGGGCAAGAGTCTGCACATCAGGAAATTTTTGGATCCATTTCTCAAAATACGGGATGACAGCGCTTACAGTCGTCTGCTGGAGCATGATTTCGGATATCCAGATTTTATAGGGGTCTTTTGTGCGCCGCCAAGGAAGATCGCGGGCGTTATTCAGATACCAAGCTGTGAGGGTCTTGGCAAAAGGTGAGGTCATAAATGCCAGTTTAAATTACTTTATAATATCAAGAAATAATGCGTCTATACCCGGATGCTGTCCGACGGGCATGGTAATTGATATCGAAATATCCGGATATTTTTTCTTGGACTCTTCGACGATAGCGGGAATATCCACATTTACGTGCCGTCCGGAATTAAGAAAATTGAGAAGAACGATAACCCTGGTCGCCCCTTTTTCAACGCACATGTCGATACCTTGAGGAATGCTCGGAGTTTCCAGCTCAAGAAAGGCGAATTCAATAATGTCCGCTCCCCCCGCGCTTCTTAAACGATCCACCAACTGAGAAATTTCACGCTTGGTTTCACTCGAGCGGCTGCCATGACTGATCAAAAGCACGGCTTTCATTGCTCCGCCACCACATTCAAAGGAAAAGCCGACATGGAAATTTTCACAGAACCGCCGAAACCGACCGGCACCGAAACATGAGATCCGTCGACAAATACACATCCTTCCCGCATAATTGATTCAATCGAAATACTACCAGCAGCGTCCAGAACACCGCCTTTAAGCTGGTAAGGTTTGCCCTTGATTGCATACAACTCGCGCGGACGATACTGCATATTTTTTTTAGTTGGGAAGAATTTTTTTCCGCCCGCTGACTTAATGGCCCCCGAAGATCCAGCAGCCGTCGATATCCAAACACCGGAACTTTTCTGTTCCTCCTGAATATCGTCAACAGTCAAAGAATACCTGCTCATGGCCGCAGGATTTCGATGCGAAAACAAAACATCGTTTAATACATTAAATCGTTTACCGGCAACCCGAAGATCAAGACGCGGGAATTGGCGGACATTTTGGCGGCCTTTTAACAGAGCCTCAAGTATTGAAGGAAAAGTCTGAGCGTTTGCAAAACAAAATCTTCCCACACTCCATGAAGGATCGGAATTAACACCGAGTATGATCTGATTCTTGATGCTCCGAGCGGCCTCCAAAAAAGTCCCGTCACCGCCCACGGTCACCATAAAATCATGCGGTCCGATATCAAAACGCCTCCCCCTGCACACCCTCTTACAAGAAATCCCTTTCTCTTTAATGGCCTCTTCAACGGCATTTAATGAAGCATAATGGATCTCATGCATTTTGCGAAAACGTTTGATTTCAGCCGCCCCGATATTCCCTTTTCTTCGAAAGGAACTGCCGGGGTGCTGAAAATAAATGGCATAGGCGCTTCTTTTATATAGAATGATTATCCGTTTGATGTTCATAATAATTCAAAGGAGGCTTTGGATGTCATATGAGCGAAAGAATGGAAAACTGCATCGGCTTTATTCAGAAATTTCTTTGACAGGGACGTCTCCAATCCGAGACATCTAATGCCGGCCTCCTTGGCCGATTGGATGCCAAAAGGGGCGTTTTCAATAACCACGGCTTGTTTTGATTCAAGTTTCAGCTTGCTTAGCGCCGTCAAATACGGCTCAGGGTGAGGCTTACCGTTTTGCACATCGGAACCACATACAACGGCATCGAATAATCCATAAATTTCATCGGGGAGGATTTCATAAACTTCATGCCGGGCTGTTCCGGTGACTAACGCAAGTTTGAATCCGCCGCGTTTCAACTTTTTTAAAAAACCACGCGATCCGGCAATATAGCGTTTTTTGACGATGTTTTTAAAAAGCTCTTCCTTTTCAAGAAGAATTTCTTGGACGAGCTTCCGATCAGAAGGCTTTTTGTAGTCGCTTAAAATCTCTCTGACACTGTCTACGCCTTTTTGACCTTCACGTTTGTAAATGTCGTTTTTGGATACCGACACCCCATGCCTAAGAAGCACACTACGCCAAGCCCTCATATGATAGGACATTGTATCCGTGATGACACCATCCATATCAAAAATAACGGCATGGACCTTAAAAACTACTTTCGATCTTTTCATGGGGAATTATTTTACAGTGTAATAAAGATGTGCAAAATAGAGGCGACGCCAATTACCGGCGATTTTCGCTCGAAGTTCTTAACTTTTCAATTCTCTGCTTTTGTAACAAAAGCTTCTGCTGGAAGATCTCTTTTTTTCTGTTTTCCTCAAATTGTCTTTGAAGCTTAGCATTTTCCTTTGCAATTTTTTTATTTTGTTCCTGGACCTCTTCCATCATTTGAGCCTGCTCTTTTTGAGCGTCTGCCAGTATTTTTGCATTTTCTTCAGTCTGCTTGGCAAGCATTGCAGCATCCTCTTCCTGCTGCAATGATAGAAGATATTGAAAACGTTCATCGTAGGTTGCCTCAGCCCAAGGAGATCCAATGTCATTAGCATAACGAACCCGCACAGAATACGGAGCGGATTTTAGTTCACTGCCATACTTGTCCTCAAAGAAATTTCCGGCATATGACGGTACTGGGATAGATAAAATTAGGCACACCAGCACACAGAAGAAAACTATAAGATTAATGGCCCGCAAAAAATCTTTAATCATACCTGATTTCTCCATTCCTCGAAACCACCGATCATACTATAGACCTTCGCAAATCCCTGCCCTGAAAAATAATTGGCCGCCGACTGACTGCTTATCCCGTGATAACAATAGCAAATCAAGGGTTTATCTTTATCCGCTGCCCTTAGGAAAGATTCCAGATTGCCGTCATTAAGAGAAATGGCGCCGGGAATATGTTCGGCTTTATAAGAATCCTCATCCCGGATGTCGACAACCGTGACATCTTTGCCGCCTATAAGTAATTTCACAGCAGCCACATCAAGCTGTTCGAAACTATCCATGATTTTGCTGATTCTCCTCCATGTGATGCTTGACGACTCTGGCCTCGACGATATAAATAACGTCTTCAGCGATATTGGTGGAGTGATCGGCGATCCGCTCCAAATTTTTTGCAACCAAAATAAGATCAACTGCACGCTGGACTGAACTCGGATCCTGCAGCATATAGGTCAAAAGCTCCCTGAAAATCTGAACATTAAGCTGATCGACTTCATCATCACGAAGGCACACTTGCCTTGCCAGCTGCACGTCATCGTTGACAAAAGCGTTTAAACTGTCCCTCAACATACCTTGTGACGACTTCGCCATCCGCGGAATATCGATC
>JAGNTT010000066.1:5975-9596 GCA_017987425.1 Candidatus Omnitrophota bacterium | reverse complement strand
ACCCTACCCTTCTCCGCCATATCCTTGACAACTTTGATCATCTCTTCGCGACGTTCCGCGGAAAGCTGAGGAAAAACAAGACGAAGGATCTTACCGTCGTTCATGGGATTAATTCCCAGCTTCGAAGTTGTGATGGCACGTTCAATATCGGCAAGAGCATTCGCATCCCACGGCTGGATCACAACCGTGCGGGCATCCGGTGAGGATACCGCAGCAATCTGCCTGACTGTCGTCGGGGAACCATAGTATTCCACATGCATTTCTTCGATCAGCGCGGGCTGGGCACGGCCGGTCCGGACTTCCCCGAATTCATGCGTCAGGGTTTCCATGGTCTTCTTCATTTTTGCTTCAGTCTGAATTAAAACATCTTTAATCATAAATAAGACCTCCCTTTCACCTATCGGACGATGGTCCCTATCTTTTCGCCGTAAACAGCTTTTTTGATATTGCCCGGCTTAAGTAGATTGAATACGATAATCGGCAAATTATTTTCCATGCACATGCTGATGGCGGTAGAATCCATGACTTTTAAATTTTTGCGTAATACATCGATGAACTTGAGCTCGGAAAATTTCTTGGCATCTTTGACCTTCATAGGATCGGCGGAATAGACACCGTCGACTTTAGTGGCCTTCATGATGACATCGCACTTGATTTCGGTGGCACGTAATGCCGCCGCGGTATCGGTTGTGAAATACGGATTACCCGTTCCGGCTACGAAAATGATGACGCGGCGTTTTTCTAAATGACGGACTGCACGACGCCAAATGTACGGCTCGGCGATCGCCTGCATTTCGATGGCGGTCAATACACGTGTCGGTATACCCTTCTGTTCAAGCGCATTCTGCAGAGCAAGTCCGTTCATGACAGTCGCCAGCATGCCCATATAATCCGCGACAGTACGTTCCAACCCGAAATGCTTGGAAGCCACCTGTCCGCGAAAAATATTTCCCCCGCCGACTACCAGAGCCACTTGCACACCGTCATCATGAATCTCTTTGATCTGAGCCGCTAACGAAGCGCACATCTCGGCGTCAATCCCGTGTTCCTGACGGCCCAAAAGAGCCTCACCGCTGAGCTTCAATAATATACGCTTGAAAGCAGGTGTTTTTTTGGCAACAGACATGTTATTCCCCAACTTTGAAACGGACAAAACGACTGACACGGATATTCTCGCGGATTTTAGCAACGAGTTCGTTTAGATAATCCTGAATACTTTTACCGGCATCACGAACAAATGGCTGTTCAAGCAAACAAACTTGTTTGACATAATCTGCCTGATTCGGTTCTTTAGCAAGTACATCGGCTGGGATGTCTTCCTTCTTAAGATATCTGGGAGACATAGCCGCAATGTGCATGGCCAGATCTTTGGAAAACTTGATGAAATCTTCACTGCGGGCCACGAAGTCGGTTTCGCAGTTAACCTCCACAATAACGCCGATTTTCGACCCATTATGGATGTAAGACTCGACTCGACCTTCTTTTGCCTCACGATCACCCTTCTTGAGCGCCATTTCAAGACCGCGTTTGCGCAGTAGATCCTTGGCTTTGTCACGATTTCCATTGGATTCTTCGAGCGCTTTCTTACAATCAATGACACCGCAACCGGTTTCTTCGCGCAAGGATTTAATATCTTCTGCTGTGTAAGCCATGCTGGTTCCCTTTCAAATCAAATTAATTATTTTTTCTCTTCAGCCGGGGCTGAAGTCGTACTGGATTCAACAACCACTTCGCCGCTGGCTTCAACATCATGCTTGATATCAGCCTGCTTGCGGGCAGCTTCGGCAGTAAGGTACTCATTGCGACCTTCTATAATACTATCGGCAATAAGACCTGTAATATACTTGATGGATTTAACAGCGTCGTCATTGGCAGGAATCGGATATCCGATTTTGTCAGGATCGCAGTTAGTATCAACTATACCGACGACAGGGATATTTAAACGGATGGCTTCGTTAATGGCGTTTTCTTCATTCTTGGTGTCGATGACAAACATGACATCAGGCATACCCGGCATTTCACGAATACCACCCAAATCACGAATCAGACGATCCTTCTCCTTATTGAGCATAGCAACTTCTTTTTTTGTCAACTTGGCAAAGATACCGTCAGCTTCCATCTTTTCAATGTCTTTAAGCTTACGAATGGATTTCTTAACAGTTTCGAAGTTGGTCAAAAGCCCGCCCATCCAGCGGTTCTTCACATAATACATTCCCGTGCGGTTCGATTCCTGTTCAATGACATCCTGGGCCTGCTTTTTTGTACCAACAAAAAGCACCCGACCACCTCTTGCGGCAATCGAGCGCATAAAATCTCTGGCTTGACTTAAGTAATCGACCGTCTTCTCGAGGTCGATGATGTATATACCTCCGCGTTCGCCGAAAATAAATCTTTTCATCTTGGGATTCCAACGACGGCTTTGATGTCCGAAATGAACACCCGATTCCAACAAACGCTTAATCATTTCTGTGGCCATGAACTTTCTTCTCCTTGGTTTCAATCCGCCGTATCTTTCGACCTTTTCTTACCCTGTTTCAAATCTCAAAGAGATTTGAAACTTTGTCCATTTCTAGAGAAGGTCGAAAAGAAGTGAAAGCGGAATTGTTTGTACGGATCGATAATCCGCAAGCATGCTAATTTCACTTCATTCCCTTAGACATGCCTATTAGTTAATAAATAGGTCATTTATTAGACCCAAATTGAATTCGTAGTATAACCAACAATTATTTTTTTTGCAACCATTTATTTGACCAAATGGAGATTTTTTACAGGGATACCGGCAGGTTAATCCGCAGGACTCACAAACTGGGTTTCATAAAGACGCTTATACAGAGAACACGTCACCAGAAGGTCATCATGGCGTCCCAAACCGACGATCCGCCCGCCATCGATGACCACGATCTTATCGGCTTTTATGACTGTTGAGAGCCTGTGGGCGATGGCCACGACCGTCCGCCCTACCATGAGGCGGTCAAGGGCCTCCTGAACAAACTTTTCAGATTCGGAATCCAGCTGGGATGTCGCCTCATCCAGAATCAGGATCGGCGGATTACGGAGAATGGCCCGGGCGATCGCCAGGCGCTGCTTTTCACCGCCCGATAGACGAAACCCCCTGTCCCCAACGGTTGTCTCGTAACCCCTCGGCATATTCATGACAAATTGGTGAGCAAAGGCGCGCGTGGCCGCCTCTTCGACTTTTTCCTGAGTGGCCAACGAAAATCCATAGGCGATGTTGTTCCTGACCGTATCGTTAAATAAAATTGTCTCCTGTCCGACAATGCCGATCTGATTCCGCAGGGATTTAAAGGACACGTCACGGATGTCTATTCCGTCGACAAGAACCTTCCCATGCGTCGGGTCATAAAAACGGGGAATCAGACTCGCAAGCGTGGATTTACCCGTACCCGTCGGGCCAACGATGGCGACCAGCTCACCCGTATTGATTACCAAATCGATATTATTCAAAATAATCCCGGACTCGGCATCATAGCGGAAACTGACGTTCTGCAGCTCGATCTTTTTCGCAATCGTCGGAAGATTCAGAGGATTTCTTTTTTCTACAACAGTCGGCCGAGCATCGAGAACTTCATAAATGCGGTCATTGGCAGCCAGCGCCTGCTG
>JAGNTT010000066.1:0-5875 GCA_017987425.1 Candidatus Omnitrophota bacterium | reverse complement strand
AGCTCGCCCGTTCTCTTCTTGCTGAAATAATCCAGCGAAAGGTTCTGAATAGTTTCATACAGTCTCAGGCGGATATCTCTCATGATCTTCTGAGCGACATTGTTCATAAGATAATCATAAAAGAACGCGGTGACCAGACGAACCATGATCATGATGAAAAATCCCAGAGGAATGACCCAAAAAAGCACATGAACATCCATCGCGTTAAACTGGTCCACCAGTTTCTGCAGGAAATCAGGAACTTTATTAGGAAGTATGATCTTTTTATTGGTCAGAATACGGTCGGTCAAAGGCACCAGCATCGAATACTGGGCCCCTTGGAATAAAGAAGAAACAAACATGAAAAAAACAGCCAGAAAGAATTCACGTTTGTAGCTTTTAAGGAATGAGAGTAATTTAACGTAATCGTTCATGAAAATAATAAACGCGGATTTGAGGGGGTTAAATCCGCGTTATGTTGTAAGTTTATACGTTTAAACCTCTTCGGAAATTGGGTTGATCGTACCATACCGTTTGACATTTGTAAACCGGTTTGTTACTATCAGTGCTCACATAAGTGATCAGTGGTCAGGGACCAGGGGTCAGAAAACCTAAAATACGTCCACTCACTCCCTGAGCACTGACCACCGAACACTGACCACTTAAAATATGACCAAACTAAATGTCGCCATCATCGGGCTCGGCCACCTGGGATCCAAACACGTCCGGGTTTATTCCGAACTCCATGATAAAGTCAATATCGCAGCCATTTGCGACCATCATGCCGCCAACGCCAAACCTCTGGCCGAACAATATCACGTCCCGTTTGTGACCGATTACCGTAAACTGCCGGACAACATTCAGGCGGTTAATATTTGCACACCCACAGTCACCCACGCGGAAATAGCTAAATATTTTCTTGAACGCGGCGTCCACACATTCGTCGAAAAACCGATCACGATGGACCTGGATGAGGCGGACATGCTCATTGAACTCGCCCGACGGAATAACCTTAAACTGCAGGTCGGTCACGTGGAGCGTTTCAATTCAGCATTCCAGACAATCCAGAAAATTGTCAAAGACCCGCTGTTTATCGAGTGCCACCGCCTCAACCCCTTTCCCAACCGTTCCCTTGATATCGGCGTCGTGACCGATCTGATGATCCACGACATCGACATCATTCTCGGACTAATCAAATACCCGATCAAGGACATCCAGGCCGTCGGCGTGCCGGTCCTGACCAAAAAGGAAGACATCGCGAATGTCCGTCTTACATTTACCAACGGCAGCGTCTGCAATATCACAGCCAGCCGCATCTCGCCGGAGGTCATGCGCAAAATCCGGATTTTTCTCAAGAACGCCTACATCTCTCTCGACTACGTCGAACAAAAGGCGTTTATCTACAGGAAACAATTGATCGCTATCACCAAAGAAAACATTCCAATCGAAAAAGAAGAACCGCTCAAAAAAGAACTCGAATCATTCGTCGACTGTGTCCGTCTGGACAAACCCCCTGTCGTCTCCGGCTCAGAAGCCCGCGAAGCGCTTAAAGTCGCCCTCGAAATCACGGACAAAATATGGCAGAACCTCAAAAACTTCTCATGATCATCGCCGGAGAAGCCTCCGGAGACATGCGCGCCGCTGAGGTGGCCGCGGCCCTGCGTCAGTCCGTCCCGTCGCTGCGGATGACCGGCGTCGGCGGAGACCACATGAGAAAGGCCGGCGTCGAAAGCTTTGCCGACATTACCGAGCTCGCCGTCATCGGCTTTTCGGATGTCATTAAAAATTACGGACGGATCAAAAAAGTGTTTCATCATGTGCTCGCCGAAGTCGACCGTACAAAACCGGATGCCGTCCTGCTCGTCGATTATCCGGGATTTAATCTGCGGCTGGCACGCAAACTCAAAGAGAGAAAGATCAAAGTCATTTACTATATCTCACCCCAGGTCTGGGCCTGGAAGGAACAGCGAATCAAACTTATCAAACAGGTCACCGACAAAATGATCGTCCTGTTTGCTTTCGAGCAGACGTTTTACAAAAAATATAAAATGGATGTCGATTACGTTGGCCACCCGCTCATGGACCAGATCAAGGTGACAGTGCCCGAGCGCGATGTGCTGGCTTCTCTCGGATTGAACCCCGGCTATCCGGTCATAGGCTTACTCCCTGGGTCGCGCGAAAAAGAAATCACTCGCCATCTTCCCGTGATGATCAAGGCAGCCGAGGCCCTTCATAAAAAGAACAAGACATTTCAGTTTGTGCTTTTGAAGGCGCCGACGGTTGACGCACAGCTCATAGACCCGCTTGTTCACGAAGCCAAATGCCCCATCCGTGTGATTGAGCAGACTTCCTATAACGAATTCAATGCCCTGACCTGCTGTATGGTGGCATCCGGCACGGCAACACTGGAAGCCGCAATCCTGCAGAAGCCCATGGTCATCATTTACAAAACATCGTGGCTGACCTATCAGCTTGCCAAATTCTTCATCACCATTCCCCATATCGGACTCGCCAACATCGTCGCCGGCAGAGCGGTCGTCCCCGAACTCATCCAGGAAAAAGCGACCGGAGAAAATCTGGCGCTGGAAATAGGAAAACTCCTTTCGGATCACAAGCTAAGCAACAAGATCCAAAAAGAGTTTGCGAAATTTCCGACACTGCTCGGCGAATCAGGCGCCAGTCAAAGGGCCGCCAAAATTATCCTCAAAGAATTATTTTAGAAGTTATCTTTAAAATAAAGAATTTTTCCGCCTAAGGAATCACAGACCCAGATGCCGTCTTTACCGTCGTTGGTGACACAGGAACTGTTGGAAACATTCTTTTCACCGATAATTTCCGGAACACCCTGATCTGAAATCTTAATGACGGAAATTTTAGCACTGGCACCGGCGGCGAGATATACATGCATAAGCCCGGCATTGTATCCGATCACATCCACCTCGGAAGCCGCGGTATGGACAGAGCCTAAAATTTTGCCATTGTCATCGGCATCCAGAACGGACAGCTTTCCGTCACGGCATGCGGTAAAAAGAAAACCTCTCGCTTCGTCCAACTCAAGCCCATGGGAACCTTCACACGCATTAGGCCAGAGAGCAACAATCTCGCGGCTTTTCAAATCGATCACCACCGCCTTCTGCTGCCACAACTGCGTATATGCCCACTGCCGTTTGGTATCGATAACAAGCTGATCCAGACCGCCCGGGACCGGAATAAATCCCGAATGCTCCAGGGTCCCGTCGTAAAAAACAAAAACTTCGATACGCGCCATGTCAGGCTCAGTCACCCACACTTCCTTAGTAGGCTCCGAATAACGGATGAAGTCCGGATTGCTCGCGAGCGGCGTCGATGAAATGATTTCATTCTTTTCAATATCCCACGCGCTTAAAATCCTAGTCGCGCGGTCCATCATAAAAATAACACCCTCACCTTCATCAGCGGAATTGACGCCCTGAAAAGGCCCGCCCTTAACATAAGTCGAACCGGGCCTCAGAAGACCGACGGAACGTGTCGCGCCTGTTTCTGGTTCGATCAGCACCGTCTGCCCCGTGCCTCCGGAGGGAATAATCACCTTGTTTAATTTCGGAGAATACGTGATGTCGTTGAAACTGACACCGCCCTCGGCGCCCGGAATGTCGATGGTTGCAGGTATAGACTGCTTTGCTTCCGCCGGGCATACAGCCAGAAGAAAACACATTAAACCCAATAAGGGTACACATCTTTGATAAATTTTAAGCATGTCCGCGATCCATGAACGTTTCTTTACTAAAGCTTTTTAAACAGCCTCGATAGATTTCTTTTTCACAAACACCCGGTCCCGATAACGGAGACACGGAATCTCAATCAATCTCGCCACCCATATCCCTAGGCTAATGGTCATCGAAAAATAAATAATAATAAGCACCAGGAGGCTCGTATTGGTGATTCCGGTCCATTCAATCATCTTTGGCATGACCCAGCGGAGAATGGGAAAATGCCAAAGATAAATCGAATATGAAAAAAATCCGGTCTTGGCCAACCCGTTCAATTGACCTTCAGGTATGTGAACGGCATAAAGAAAGACCATCATCATCCCGCCGAGGCCGAGATAATTGAGGGTCAATCCATAAGTATATATAAACGGCGTGTCCGGCAATTCAAATATAAAAACCGGCGTTAACATAATAGCGCTCAGCCCGGCAATCCAACCTTTATGAGCAACCACCCATTGTCGAAACTTTTCCTGATGAAAATGATGAGCATATGACAATACAACCCCGAACATCAGCGAGTCAATACGCAAATGTGTAAGAAACAGATGCAATTGGGCACCAAATTGAGGGTTTTGAATACTATTTTGCACCCTCAGCACCAGACATCCCAGCGCCAAAAACACAAAGGCTTTAGGCAAATCAAAGAACGGATCCGCCGTCCGACGGCGGGAACACCACAAAAGAAAAAGAACCAACAAAAAATAGAAATGCTCTTCAACCGCCAGAGACCAGGTATGGTCCCACAGCAGAAAAAAATAATTTTGCACAAAGAATATCTGCTCAAAGATAGCGCGGGCGGAAAACGCTATTTTGAAAACATAGAAATAAACCAGAATGGTAAACAACAGCAGGAAATAATATCCGGGGTATATCTTAAAACCGCGCCTGATCAAAAAAAGCAGAACGTCGATCTTGCCCGTGCTCTGGTATTCCTTAAAAAGTAATCCGGAAACAAGAAAACCGCTGAGCACAAAAAAGAGGTCGACGCCGATCCACCCCATGCGTTCCCAGATCTTCAAAAAACCAGAACCGAAGCCTGAATAAATATCGATAAAAGGCATATGACGCCCTAAGACCAGCCAGACAGCAACACCTCGTAAAACATCTAGTTGCTTAATCCGCATAAAGACGCCCCTACCCCCCAAAACATTAATAAACAACAGCCTATGGAATACTTATCAAAAAATTGCTGAAAGGTTTCCGGAACAGACATTTATTCGGCTCAACCGATCAGACAAAACCCAACGACCCATCCAATAAAAACTGTTTATCGCATACGCCTCTTTATAGGATTTGATAAACATTGACACCAGCAGCCTCACCTACGACAGCCGGGCTCTCTACTCCGGCGCACCGGCGACGCCGTCGGAACCTGGGGTGTCGATGGAAACGGAAATGGATTCCTCTGCCTCCGCAGGAAATTCATCCGGGAGGAAAATCAGCACAACGAGTGAGATTATAAATAGCGGAAAGTTTTAGATATGCGCCGTGATCGATTCCATAAACGTCACTTTACTGAACCGGCCGATGTAAGCGTTTGCACCGGACTCAAGGCATTTATTTTTAGCTGACTTCAACTGCTCGACGGCGTTGATATTGGTCAATTCTTTCTCATTAAAATTCGTATAGGTGATGATCTTCAGCCTGGAAAAACGGGTAAAGGCCCGCATCGAGGCAATAAGCTCGTACGCCATGAGCTGCGGCAATAGCACATCAAGCAAAACAATATCCGGCGGAGCGTTCAGCGCCTTGACCAAAAACTCAATTTCATCATGGACCGCTGTCGCCTTATGGCCGTAATCATTTAAAATCTGTACCATACTGGCGACGACATCTACCCCCGCTCCGCAGACGATGATATTACGTGAATCGGTCTTCACAGTATACGGTTTTAAAAGACCGTCTATCGTCTTTAAAATAACTTCCAGGTCGGTCGGTTTGGCAAAAAATTCCGCCACGTTAAAGGCCCGGAATGTTTCTTCCATGCCCGCATGGGCGGTCATGACTATGACAGGGACTTTTGCGTAATTAGGTAGAGGCTTCACCGCTTTAAAGAATTTAAATCCGTCCATGACAGGCATGGCCACGTCGGTGACAATCAGATCGAACTGTTCGGCCTTGGCAGCCTCAAGTCCGCTCTGCCCGTC
>JAGNTT010000065.1 GCA_017987425.1 Candidatus Omnitrophota bacterium | reverse complement strand
AGCGCGTCATCGCCGGACAAAAGAGCGAAATCTTTCGGACAGACTTCACGGATGCGCTGCATCTGTTCCAAAGAACCGGAAGCCTCTTTCACCCCTACGATGTTCTTGCAGTCCTGCGCAAGCTTGGCCATCAGCTCAGGCTCAATATTCTTGCCCGTACGCCCGGCAATATTGTAAAGAATGATGGGAATTTTTACGCTGTCGGCAACGGCCTTGAAGTGAAGATACAGACCGCGGTTGGTCGGCTTATTATAGTAAGGCGTGACCACCAGACAGCCGTCGGCGCCGACCTTGGCCGCATGTTTGGTCATGTGGACAGCTTCGGCGGTGGAGTTGGAACCGGTACCCGCGATCACAGGAACGCGCTTGGCGACCGTATCGACGGTGAATTTAATCACCTGCTCATGCTCTGCCTGAGAAAGTGTCGGGGATTCCCCGGTGGTTCCGCAAGGGACAATCCCGTGGATCCCGTTCTTGATCTGCCACTCGATCAAATCTTTCAATTTAGCTTCGTCAACCGCATCCCCTTTGAACGGCGTTACGATCGCGACAATGGACCCCTTAAACATGGACACTCCCTCTTGCAATTGCAGGTTACTGTAAATAATATTCGCCGGCAGCGATGAACCGCGCCGAACCTTTCAACCAAACGTTGGTGATCTTGTTGCCCTCGAGAAGATCGAAAGAAACTTCCAAAAGCTCCGTGCTTTTCGTTAACACTTTCATGGACGCATCGACGCGTTCCTTGACTTTTGGATTGGCATGAAGAAATGAAATGATGGCGGATGCGACGCTACCAGTGCCGCAGGCAAGGGTCTCGCCCTCGACTCCGCGTTCAAAAGTGCGCACTTCCACGTGGCCATCTCTGACCATCTCAACAAAATTCACATTGGTGCCCCGCGGCTTGAACTGACCGTGATTGCGGATGAGCGATCCTAAACTGTTGACGTCAATCTCGCGCAATTTCTCAACGAAAAGCACGACGTGCGGAACACCCGTATCAATATAATCGACCTGCAATTTCTGGCCGGCAATGGTGAGCGGAATTCCCGGACGGTAATCCTTGGGATCGCTTAAACGGACTTTGGCATTTTCACCTTCGGCTTCAGCCAGAATTGTTCCGGCTAGGGTTTCCATTCCGAAAAGTTTCTTTTTCGGCATAGATTTTAAAACGATATACGCCGCCATGCAGCGCGCGCCGTTGCCGCACATTTCAGCTTCCGAACCGTCGGCATTGATGATGCGCATTTTATAATCCGCGCTTGCGGACTTATCAAGGACCAAGATTCCATCCGCACCCACGCCGTTTTGACGGGCGCACATTTTAGGCGCCAAGGCCACATAATCCAAACCGGGATTATGTTCCATGACCAAGAAATCGTTACCGGCTCCAGCCATTTTTAGAAAAGGTATTTTTTTCATAACTTATTTCGCCAAAAAACCGGCGATCCTCTCTCCGCTGACTAAATCTTCAAACGTTTCGCGTTTAGTAATGACTTCAAACTTGTTGCCTTTAACCATGACTTCCGGCGCGCGGCCGCGGACATTGTAGTTACTGGCCATCACATATCCGTAGGCCCCGGCGCTCATGACCGCCAGAAGATCTCCGTCGTTGATCCTTGCAATCATACGGTCATGCGCAAAGAAATCCCCGCTTTCGCAAATGGGACCGACCACGTCCACCTTGATTTTCTTGGTCTTGGTTGTCTTTACCGGCACGATCTCATGATACGCATCATACAATGACGGACGGATGAGATCATTCATACCGCCGTCCACCACCAAAAACTTCTTAAAACCGTTGTCTTTAAGATACAACGCCTTGGTCACGAATATACCGGCATTGCCGACAATGAAACGGCCGGGCTCCATAATAATCTTAAGGCCTGTTCCTTTAAGGATGGGCAGGACCAGATCGGCGTACTGCTGGGCTGTTTGGGGCTTTTCATCTTTATAGATAATACCTAAACCGCCGCCAATATCAAGATATTCGATGTAGATGCCTTCGGCCTTCAATTCATTGATGAACTCGATCGTTTTCTTGATGGCACCCACAAACGGTTTGCCGGAAGTGATCTGCGAACCGATATGAATGTGCACGCCGTTGATGTTCACGTTCGCATATTTCTTGCGGGATTTAAAAATATGACGCGTTGTTTTAAGGTCGATGCCGAACTTCTTCTTTAATGTCCCAGTCGTAATAAAATCATGGGTCGGGGCCTGCACATCCGGATTGATGCGGATCGCGGCGCTCGCCACTTTGCCCATGGATTTTGCAATCTCATTGATGCGCTCAAGTTCGGGCAGGGATTCAACGTTGAAAAACAAAATGCGGTCGTTGATCGCCTCTACGATTTCTTCCTTAGTTTTGCCGACGGAAGCAAAGACGATTTTCTGAGGATCGACTTTGACCATGCGGGCTTTCTTAAGCTCGCCCAAAGAAACGATATCAAGCCCCGCCCCCTGGTCCACGAGCGCTTTGATGACGGACAGGCTGTCATTAGCCTTCATGGCATAACAGATGACCGGACTAACGGGCGCGAATGCGGCTTTGATTTTATTGAAATGATCGACGAGCGTTTTGTAGCTGTAGATGTAGCACGGCGTGCCGACAGATTCTGCAATCGAACTGACTTTTACGTCTTCGCAGTGCAGCTCACCTTTCTTAAAATGAAAATCATGCATCGTACATCCGACCTCTATTTCAAACGTTTTTTCCAGATGGAAATTTGTTCCTTGACCAATTGCGGATTGGTCGACCCAAATGATTTTTTAATTTTAACAGACATCTGCGGATTTAAAAGGGTTTTTACGTCGTCATTCAGGTGTTTGGAAAACTTTTTAAGCTCGGCCTCCGAAAGATCCGCAATCCTTTTTCCGGCATCCAGACATTCCTTAACCATAAGCCCGACCGTGTCGTGCGCCTCACGGTACGACACTCCTTTTTTGATCAGATATTCCATGATGTCGACCGAAAAAAATGATTCGTCATTAAGGCGCCTGGCCAGAGTGTCCTTCTTGATTTTGATATTGGCAAAAAGGCCGGTCATGACGCCGAGCATGTCCTTGATCGCTTCGACCGAGCGGAACAACACAGGTTTATCAAGCTGCATGTCGCGGTTGTAGGTCAGAGGCAATGCTTTGAGCAGTGTCGAAATTTCGATAAAAGCCGCCGGGAATTGGGCGGACGCGCCGCGCATCAATTCCAGCACATCGGGATTCTTTTTGTGAGGCATAATTGATGATCCGGTACAGAACGACCAGTCGATGTCGATAAAATCAAATTCCTTGGTGGCCCAGACGATCAAATCTTCGGACATGCGGGATAAATGCATGGCCACGATCGAAAAATCCGCCAGCAATTCCATAATGAAATCCCGGTCGCTCACCGCATCCATGCTATTGGCTGAGACTTCGAAGAACCCCAGTTGCTTGGCGACAAACTTGCGATCTGTCGGCAGAGACGAACCGGAAAGCGCGCAGCTTCCCAAAGGCAGAATATCGGTGCGCTGCCAACAGCCGTGGAGACGAGACTTGTCGCGTTCAAGCATTTCCATATAGGCAAGCATGTGATGAGCCACTACAACGATCTGTGCCGACTGCAAGTGCGTGTACGCCGGGATCGCAACGTCCGCATTCGCATCGGCAAAATGCAGGATGGATTCTTGCAAATCCCTGATAGCCCCAATAACCTCCCCGATGTTTTCCTTGCAATACATCTTCACATCAAGGACAACCTGGTCGTTGCGTGACCGGGCTGTATGCAGTCTATCCGCAGGCGAGCCGATAAGTTTCTTTAATTCCGACTGAATATTGGAGTGTATGTCCTCTTCTTTGGGATTATAGACAAATCGTCCGTCCTCAATTTTGTTTAGAATTTTGCCTAGACCGGAAACGATTGCGGCGGAATCTTTCGCAGGAATAATACCGCATTTGCCCAACATACGCGCGTGCGCGATCGAACCCAGCACGTCATACTTAGCCAGACGCTGGTCGTAGTCGATTGAAAACGTGAATTTATCGGCGAGCTTGCTCGTTCCCGTTTTGAACCGTGATCCCCAGAGTTTTGACATTATTGATCTCCTTTAAGTGGTAAGTGGTATAGCAAATTTTTAGCAGATCGGTGGTACGTGGTACGAATTTCTTACCACGTATCACTTACCTCTTACCACTTGCGTTCAATACGCTAATACGGCATTCCCCACAAACGGATAAAGCCTTCGGCCAGTTTCTGGTCAAACTTGTCTTTGTCGCCGTAGGTAGCCATTTCTTCACTGTAACGGGAATAGGGCGATTTGCGTCCGACAACACTGCAATTACCTTTATAAAGTTTAAGACGGACTGTCCCGGTGACTCGCTCCTGCATGGCATGAACCGCGGCATCCAGCTGTTTCTTAAGAGGCGTTTCCCAGAGACCGTAATAAGTCATCTCGGCGTAACGGTAGGAAATCTGATGCTTGTAATGTAGTGTCTCACGGTCCAAAACAAGCGCCTCGAGTTCGCGGTGCGCCGTGTGCATGATGGTACCGGCGGGATTTTCATAAATTTCGCGTGATTTAATACCGACCAAGCGGTTCTCAACCATGTCCACGCGTCCGACGCCATGGGCGCCGCCGATTGTGTTCAGTTCGTTGATCAGACCGACAGAATCGTATTTCTTGCCGTTCACTTTGACCGGAATACCCTTTTCGAAATCCACTTCAACATACTCAGGCTTGTTCGGGCATTTGATCGGGTCCTTGGTCATCACATAAATTTCTTCCGGCGGTTCCTGCCACGGATCTTCAAGAACACCACACTCGATCGAACGTCCGAATAGGTTGATGTCCGTGCTGTACGGGCTTTTCTTGCTGACATCGATGGGAATCTTATGGAGCTTTGCGTAATCAATTTCCTGTTCGCGCGTTTTGAATTCCCAAGTACGCAGCGGGGCCAGCAATTCCAGATGCGGCGCGAGGATCTTTGCCGTCACTTCGAAACGAACCTGGTCGTTGCCTTTACCGGTGCAGCCATGCGCGATGGCGGTCGCTTTTTCCTTCTGCGCAACCTTGACCTGATGCTTGGCGATGAGCGGACGCGACAGCGCGGTCGCCAGATAATACTTATGCTCATACACCGCGCCCGCCTTCAATGCCGGGAACACATAATCTTCCACAAATTCTTTTTTAAGATCGAGAATGTAAACCTTGGAAGCACCCGTATCAAGCGCGCGTTTTTCATATGTTTTGAAATCAGAACCCTGCCCGACGTCCGCCATGTAGGCGATGACATCGTAATTTTTGTCTTTGAGCCACCGGATAAGACACGAAGTGTCCAATCCGCCGGAATATGCGAGCACGACTTTCTTCATAATAAACTCCTTAATAATTTGTCATTCCCAATAACATGGATCAATCCGCTGAATATACTCGCGGCTTGATAACTGGCACAACGTATTCTTAGAATTCTTTAAATGCGTATTGCCTATGCATAAATATTCATTGTTAGTGCAACCAATGCGTCCGCCGGATCCGTGAAAACAATTGATTGAAGGCTCTATCTTTTTGATTTCAATTAAATACTTATCTTGATAAGGTATGCAAAATTCGTAATCAATACTAGATTTACCATCACCATCAAATGCACTGCTCACTTCGGTTGAAATCTTTTTAAAGTCACAAGCAAGAAGTTGCTCGGCAGCATGCACATTACCGGTTGAGATCATAACAACAATTATGACCATGCAAAATCGTTTCAAAAAATTGCCACCTATTTTCTTGATGCCACTCGCGACTTCGCCTTTTTTGTCTTTTGGCTCAGCAAGAAAATTAAAATCGCTTTCTGCACATGCATACGGTTTTCCGCCTGGTCAAAAATAACGGAATGTTCGCTGTCGATGACATCCGTCGTTACTTCCTGTCCGCGGTGCGCCGGCAGACAGTGCATAAAGATGTAATTTTTATCAGCGAGTTTGGCGAGATCGCAGTTAATCTGGAACCCCTGAAAATCCTTGAGACGTTTCTGCGTCTCTTCTTCCTGCCCCATGCTCACCCACACATCGGAATAAATCACATGAGCGCCTTCGACCGCCTGTTTGGGATCGCGCAAGACCGTAATACTCACACCCGTTTGACGCGCCAATTCCTGAGCGGTCGCGAGGATTTCTTCATTGGGCTCATAATTGGCCGGCGTCGCGATCGTCATATTCAAACCCGTCTTGGCGCATACAAGCATCAGCGAATGACAGACATTATTACCGTCACCGATGTAGGCGAGCGTCTTTTTCTTGAGCGATCCCAATTGCTCAGCTACCGTATAGACGTCCGTCATGGCCTGGCAGGGATGGTACAGATCGCACAATCCGTTGATGACCGGGATCGTCGCATGCTTGGCCAGCCCTACGACATCATTGTGCGAAAACACGCGCGCCACGATCACATCAAGATAACGGGACAAAACCTGCGCCACATCAGGAATGGATTCACGCTTGCCGATGTTAATCTCCTCCGGCCCCAGATAAATGCAATTACCTCCGAGCTGACGGATGCCGACTTCAAATGAAACGCGTGTACGCAGCGACGGCTTCTGAAAAACGAGGCCGACCGTTTTATTTTTCAGATAGGGAGCGAATTTCTTCTTACCCTTTTTCAGCTCGGTGGTCAGGCGGAAAATGTCGGCAATCTCTTTGGCCGTCACATCGTATTCAGTTATGAAATCTCTTTTCATATGTTATTCCTATTTATTGTCCTGCACAGCTTCGATCGATTTGCTTATGATAAACACCGCCTGGTCGATCTGCCTTTTAGTGACGATCAAAGCCGGCATGATGCGAAGAACATTACCCTGCGTGCAGTTGATGATGAGCCCGTGTTCGAGACACTTCGCAAATATTTTCGGTCCGATGTCGCCCTTAACTTCCACGCCGTACATTAACCCGACACCGCGGACATCCGCGACGCAGGAGAATTTTTCTTTAAGTGTCAGAAGCTTTTCTTTCAAATACGGCTCGAGCTTTTTAACGCTCTTCAAAATTTTTCCGTCGCCCATGACTTTGAGCGCGGCCAAGGCACCTTTGGCGATCAACGGACCTCCGGCAAACGTGGAGCCGTGCATACCCGGTTTAAAAACACCCGCGATCTTCGAATCGACAACCATGGCCCCAACCGGCAACCCGCCGCCCAACGCTTTAGCGAGCGTCATGATGTCCGGTTTGATACCGTAATGTTTGAAGGCAAACATCTCGCCGGTACGGCCCATACCCGTCTGGATCTCATCCACCACGAGCAAAATTTTATGTTCATCGCACAACCGGCGGATTGCCTTCACATAATCCTGGCCGGCAATATTGATCCCGCCCTCACCCTGGATCAGCTCCAGCATGATCGCGACTGTCTTGTTGTTGACGGCTGTTTTGATCGCATCGAAATCATTAAACGGCACGGTACGGAATCCCTGCGGAAGAGGGGCAAATCCCTGCTGATGCTTGGTCTGTCCCGTTGCGGCAAGCGCGCCCATGGTGCGGCCGTGGAATGAATTGGCGGTCGTGATGATCTCAAACCGTTTTCCTTCACCATACGCGCGGCAGAATTTGATTGCGGCCTCGTTCGCCTCGGTCCCGCTGTTGCAGAAAAAGATACGTCCCGGAAATGAAACACGGATCAATTCCTTAGCGAGCTTCGCCTGGTTCGGATGATAAAGATTGTTCGGAATATGAATGAGCTTGTCGATCTGGTCACGGACTGCGGAAACCACCTTCGGATGACAGTGGCCGAGATTGCTAACGCCCCAGCCCGGGAAGAAATCGAGGAACTTCTTTCCGTGGATGTCCGTCAAAACACAGCCCTTGCCTTTGACAAACACATAAGGCACGCGCGTGTAGGTCGATAAAATATACTGATCGTAAGCTGAAATTATTTCGGATTTTTCCATGGCCGTTATGCTTTGATGATCTGCGTGCCCACACCCTGGTCGGTAAAAAACTCCAGAAGCAGCGCATGCGGCATGCGTGCATCCACAATGTGCGTTTTCTTGACGCCTCCGCCGTTTAGAGCCTCGACGCAAGAGGTTACTTTCGGAATCATTCCGCCCTGAATTATATTGCTCTTAATCAGCTGCACCACTTGTTCAATCGTCAAACTGGAAATCAAGGACTCAACATTCTGCGGATCGCGCATAACGCCCGGAACATCGGTCAGAAGAACGAGTTTCTCAGCCTGCAGCGAATTAGCTATGGCGGAAGCCACCTCATCCGCGTTGATATTGTGCTCCTGCTTGTCAGCGCTGATGCCCATGGGCGAAACAACGGTGATGCGCCCTTTTTTTAAATGATCTTCAAGGGCTTCCTGATTGACGGAAGTGATGGTTCCAACGTACCCAAGTTCCCGGTCCGCGACCTTCTTCTTAACCCGGACGATATTTTCCTGTCCTTTAAGGCCGGTGACATCGCCCTTTAACTTCTTGATTTCATCCACAATCTTTGTATTTAATTTATCGAGCTCTTCGATGACAATTTTAAGCGTTTCCTTGTCGGTGACGCGGATGCCGTTATGAAATTCCGGCTTGATGCCTTGCTCTTTGATGCGGGCAGAAATTTGCGGGCCGCCGCCATGGACCACGATCGTGCGTATGCCGACGTAGCTCAAAAAAACAATATCTTCCAAAACGTTGTGGCGGATTTTGTCGTCATCGAGAATGCTCCCGCCGTATTTGATGACGAAAATCTTGCGGCGGAACGCGTGAATATACGGAATCGCCTCGATCAATACATTCGCTTTTTTAATGATATTTTCCATACTCATCAGTAATCGCGGGAGAAATTATATAAATTGATCGAAATTAGGAAATTGAACCGCCAAAACTTTAACACCATCGAGTTTCCACTAATTTCTTAATCTCCATTAATTTCCATGATTTCCTCAATTATATTCACCGTTGATCTTGACGTAATCGTAGGAAAGGTCAGACGTCCAGACAGTCGCCACTCCCTTGCCCAGATTGAGACCCACATTGATCGCAATGTTCTTTTCTTTGAAGGAACTGAAATCGATTTTCAAATCGTCTTCAGTGATTTTAAGCCCCAATGATCCGACGGCAGCGGCAACGCGTCCCCAGTTCGGATTGCTTCCGAAGGCCGCTGTTTTCACAAGATTTGAATTGGCGATCTTGAGTGCGATCACTTTGGCCTGAGCGAAATCTTTGGCGCCGCTGACGTTGATCGTGATGAACTTGGTCGCGCCTTCGCCGTCGATGACAATCTTCTTGGCGAGGTCGATGCACACATGATCGAGGGCCTCGCAGAACGCATCATAGTCTTTGCCCGGCTTTGTGATGGTTTTATTTCCGGCAAGTCCGTTAGCCATCAAGGTGACCATGTCATTGGTGCTCTGGCAACCGTCGACGGTAATCGCGTTGAATGATTTCTCGGTGGAATTCTTGAGAGCCGTTTTGAGCAAGCTTGTGCTGATCGCGGCATCGGTCGTCACAAAACCCAGCATCGTGGCCATATTGGGCTCGATCATACCGGAACCTTTCCCACTGGCGCCGATCGTGATCTTTTTGCCGCCGATTTTGACTGTGACCGCGATCTCCTTGAGCAACAAGTCCGTGGTCATGATCGCCTGGGCAAATTTAAGACCGCCCTTATCATCCAA
>JAGNTT010000214.1 GCA_017987425.1 Candidatus Omnitrophota bacterium | reverse complement strand
CGGAACATTTTTAAATGTCAATGTACCGTCGCTGAAACCTTCGCAGATCAAGGGCATCCGTTTTACCCGCCAGGGGCTTGAACCGATTTTGGGTAGTTTTGCGCGCAGGGAAGACCCCAACATGCGTGAATATTACTGGATGGCGGGCGATCCGCCGCCGGTCAAAAATGACGACGGTACCGACACGTGGGCCCTTCACCAGGGATATGTGACCGTCGTGCCTGTCCACTGCGATCTCACCAACAGCGAATTCCTTGAAGAACTCAAAAACTGGCGCATTCGCTAAAATTCTTCACTGCGAATGCCGGAATTTTAAAAGATTATTTCCGCAATGTCGTATTTCTTTGTTCAATCCTCTCGGAATAGCTTGCCTTCTCAATATTCCCATAATATAATAACCACGTTTTTATTCATTTTAATTCTTTCCCTATAAAGGAGGAGTAATGGCGGATAATGCCAAGTTGATCATAGGGGACAAGACGTATGAATTTCCGGTCATTGTCGGCACAGAACAAGAACATGCGATCGATATCTCCAAACTCCGCGCACAGAGCGAATACATCACCATTGATTCCGGCTTCGGTAACACCGGTTCCTGTCAGAGCGCGATCACATTTCTCGACGGTGATAAAGGAATTCTGCGTTACCGCGGATACCCCATCGAACAGATCGCCGAACATTCCTCCTTTGTTGAAGTTTCTTATCTTTTGATTTTCGGAAAACTCCCCACCCAGAAACAGCTCCAGCATTTTTCCGACACATTCTCCGAATTTTCCATGATCCATGAAGACATGAAGCATTTCTTCAATGCCTATCCTTCTGACGCGCATCCGATGGCGATTTTATCGGCCATGGTGTGTTCATTGTCCGGATATTATCCCGCTTTAATCAGCAGAAATATGACGGAAGACAGTTTTTACCGCCTTGCGGCTCAGCTGCTGTCGCAGGTCAGAACGATCGCGGCATTTTCTTATAAGAAATCCATAGGCCAGCCGTTCGTTTATCCGCGTCATGACCTTAAATATGTCCCGAACTTCCTGAATATGATGTTCTCTTCGCCTGCCAAACCTTATCAGATTCATGAGGAAGTCGTCCGCGCGCTGAAAGTGCTGTTGATACTCCATGCCGATCACGAGCAGAACTGTTCAACATCAACCGTCAGATTAGTAGGGAGCTCGGAAGCGAATCTTTACGCGTCCATCTCCGCCGGTATCCTGGCGTTGTGGGGACCTCTGCACGGAGGTGCTAACCAGGCGGTCATCGAGATGCTCCAGCAGATCCATGACGACGGCAGCGACCTGCAGAAATACATCAACCTCGCGAAGGACAAGAAGTCGGAATTCCGTTTGATGGGTTTCGGCCACCGCGTGTACAAAAATTTCGATCCGCGCGCGAAGATTATCAAGAAATGCGCCGATGATCTTTTAACCAAGCTCGGCATTCAGGACCCGCTTCTCGATCTGGCCAAAGGTCTGGAAGAAGCGGCGCTCAAAGACGATTATTTTGTTTCGCGTAAACTCTATCCCAACGTGGATTTTTACAGCGGCATCATTTACCGCGCCATCGGCATTCCGCTCAATATGTTTCCCGTTATGTTCGCCATCGGCCGCATGCCGGGGTGGATCGCCCACTGGAAGGAAATGATGGATGATCCGATGACCAAGATCGGCCGTCCGCGCCAGATTTACACCGGAGAATTGACACGCAATTATGTTCCCATTGAACAGAGGAATTAAATATAAGTACCAGTGGCCAGTGGCCAGTGGCCAGCAAATGCTGACCACTGAAACTGGACACTGACCACTAACCCAAAAGGAGCCGGCAGTGATTAGTTTTAGAAATACCGAGAAATTCGACAAAGACGCCACAATCATTTTCATCGACAAAGAACAGATCAAAAACAAAGAATTTGCGTTCAAGAATAAAAATGTGGAGGAAGGGCTTAAGGAACTTGTGAAGGCCGATCGTTTTTCCGGCGAGAAGGATGAAGTTTTTCCTCTCGACGTCAAAAAGAGCGGGCTTGTACTTTTTGTAGGTCTTGGCAAAGCGGAAGATCTTTCGCCGACCGCGCTTCGCATCACCGTCAAGAAAGCCATCGGTTCATCGTTCCTCAAGAAAGCTGAAGAAATTGAATTGATCCCGCACAACGACGATGAAAAGACCGTTATTGCCGTCATTGAAGGGTATCTCATCGGTACCTACAAATGGGACAAATATAAATCGAAACCGAAGGACGATAAGGGCAAAGAGCTCAAGGAAGTTTTCCTGGTTGCGCCGGACAAAAAAGAATTCAGCGACGCGGCTTTAGTCTGTGAAGGCGTTAACTTCACCCGCAGGCTGGTCAACGATAACGCCGATGTGGTGACGTCCGACCTTTTCGAGAAGGAAGTCAAAGAACTCGTCAAGGGGCACAAGAATGTTACCGTTGAAATTCTCAATGAAAAAGAAATGAAGGCGAAGGGGCTTAATCTTCATCTGGCCGTCAATCAGGGAAGCAACAAAGAGCCGAAGCTCATCATCATCAAATACAACGGCGGTTCCGCTAAAGATGAATACACGGCAATCCTCGGCAAGGGCATGACGTTCGACACCGGCGGTTTGAACTTAAAGCCGACGAATCACATTGAAAGCATGCGCATCGACATGAGCGGCGCGGGCG
>JAGNTT010000064.1:1331-9787 GCA_017987425.1 Candidatus Omnitrophota bacterium | reverse complement strand
TGTTTGCCTGCTGTCTTTGGGCGGTTGCTTTCCTTGGGAATGTGTGGTCGATGACCCAGATTTTGATGATCGGTTTTGTGTTCAGTATTTCGTATTATGTGTATCACAAGAATGATGCCGGAAGACAGGTCAGGCTGTTCATGCTGATGCATGCGCTGGCTTTACCCGCGGTCGTTGCGCTGGGGGCCTGGGTCTTTTATTCGTTCGGACTGGATCAGATGACGGTGGGTTATGCCCGGGAGAAATTCATTTCATTTGAGGGTTTTAAATTTATTCCTGAGTTCAAGTCGCTGATCTCCTATCTTGCGGGCTTCATTCCTTTCAATGCCATCCCTATCAACCATAACTTGGCAGCGCTGAATTATGTTCCGTACCATTTAGGTGTTTCGGTCCTGTTCGTCTTCGGTTTTCTTTTTTTTCTCGGACGTAAGGCGGAAAGTTTCTGGGAGTTTGCGCTCAAGGTGCTGCTCGTTGTTTATTTTGTTCATGGTATTTTTGTCTATGGAAAATTGATTCCTGCCGTTTCAGCCGTATTCCAGTTCATTGTCCGCAAGACGTCCACGCTGTTTACGATGTATCTGTTTGTCTTCTCTATTCAGACGCTGATGATTATCTTTTTTGTCTCGATGGTTTCTCCCCAAAACGTTCTTTCGATCCATCGTTTGTGCCGCCGGTTGCAGGTCCTGATCGCGGCAATTACGGCGGTGTGTTATGCCTCCGTCATAATCGTGTTTCTGGTTGCTACGCTGGCCCCCGGGACCTATTTCTGGATCACGGATCAATGGATCCCTTCCCAATTGCCGGACCAGGTGGGGGGATATTCCAAAGAACTTCTTTCTTATCTTTTGTCCTATAACGCACACCGTTATCAGGAGCTCATCAGGCCGCAATGGTTTTTGTTCTTTGCCTCAAGTCTATTGATCGCCGGGGTTTTTATGAAAGACCGCTGGTTGCGTTTTGCCGCGGGACTTCCCAAGGTATGGATCGCTGGGGTGCTGATGGTGAATGCCGTTCTGCTGACATGGAGCTTTTATCCGTTGTCGGATAAACCCTTGGTCTGGGAGCGGCCGGAAGTTCAAAGCCTTAAATTTGAGCCGACGGACCGCTTTTATCTTTTCCGCCATTTAAAATGGGAAAAAACGGTCGAAGGGTTTAAGAAGAAATGGGAAACTGCCGATGATCACGGACCGCGGAAAAATTTGGTCGGGTATTCCGAGCCGCCTGGCCTTAATATATCGGGGTTTAAATCGTTCGCGACCCAGGCAGAGGTGAATTTTATCGGGCGGATACTGAAAGAAGCGGGTTTCGACTACAAACGTTTGTATTACGGGGAGAATTTTGTCAGCTCTGATTTGCTGGATATGGCTGCGGTCAAATATTATTACTCCGATAATATCATTGAGAATTTTCCGTCGACGATCGTGCCCTATGCGCAATTTGAGCAGCTCTATATTTATAAAAACACAGCCGCCTGGCCGTATTTTTATCTGGCTGACAGGATAGAGAGTCAAAATGGACCGATCGAGCATCCGGTCCGCGGAACAGCCTACGTCGCCCCTAAAGACCGATTTGATCTTCCGGAGGACTCACCGAAGGGAAATATCGCTCTGACAGAATTTCGTCCGGGACGAATGGTTTTTGATTATAAGAGTTTATCGGGCGGTTTTCTGGTTATCGCCGACGGCTGGCATCCGTTCTGGCAAGCAAGAAGTTCTCAAGGGGAGACGCTGCGCATTATAAAAGCCAATGAGGTTTTTAAAGGCGTCCGTCTTCCCGCCGGCAATTATCAGGTCGAGATGTATTTCGATGTCCGCCCCTATTTGCCGGGAGTCTGGGTATCCATCGCGGCCTGGATTTTATGGGGGGCCGGATTTGTCTGGGCCTATCGAAGCCGCAGGGAGATCTATCGTGGCGCGTAATCTCATTCTCGTTGAATTCAAAGAAGAAGCCGAGTTCTTTTTAAAGAACCGTCCGGAGGTTTTCAAAGGCGATGTGAAGGTCCTTTCGCTTTTACCCGAGGCAAGCGAAGTCTTGTTGAGGGAAAAAATCCCGTTTGAAACTTCAACCGGATATTTCTCAAAGACGTCGCATGAAGAATGTCTGGACTATGTGGACGGCGTGATCAAGGAGATCAACCGGCTGGTCCGCGTGACCGACGAGGCCGGCGTTCAGCACACCTATGTGAACGCTCTGACGTTTTATCTGAGGCAATATATGGGCTATGTGGTCATGATGATCGAAGTCCTGACCAATGTGGTGCGTACCCACAACATAGGGAAAATCCATGCCTGCCGTTACGAAAACCTCGATCACACCCAATTCGGCCTGATGTCCAAGGAAAGGATCCTTGGAAACATCGTCCGTCTTTTAAAAAGCCCGGCGGCCGTCGAACTGCATGACCTGCCGGTACCGGACAGGGTCAAGACCAATCATGTGCGGAAATTTCTACGCGGATGTTTTTGCGGGCTTGTTTTTCCGTTCGAGCTGCAGCGGTTTAAAGGAAAGAAAACGGATGCGTTTGTTTTCTATACGCTCAAATACTATTTTGATCATATCGCCAGGGCGTTCAAAGATGTCGACCATTACAATACGGCGCCTGATGTGAAATCGTTCAGCCGCCTGGTCGATCGGTCGTACGGATTTGATCTTTATAACGTTCATATCGGTTCGCCGGGCTGGAGGGATGACCGGAAGTTAAAAGAGTCTTGGCTGAATTCCGTCGAGGCTTTGAAGAAAGCGCGGTTATTCAGCTGGCGCGGCTGCGACTTTTCGTCTGTCGTTTTTGCCAAGGTCGAACACGGCTATGCCGGCGAATTCAAAAAACTGAACCGGCAGATAGCGGATTACAAAAAGTTCTTAAATGTCCGTAAACCCAAAGTCGTGCTTTCGCACGGGGCCCGTGATTTTTCCTATGCGATGGGCGAAGTGGCGACCCTTATGAATATCCCGTCCCTTCTGATTTCGCACGGTTCCCATGTGCCGGCCAAAAACTGTTTCGACCATATGGAATGGTATGACCACAGCAAGGGATTGGTCCATTCGGATTACATGTATCATCTGCTGCAGTCGCCCTGGGCGGTCGAACATGTCCGGGCCATGGGATATCAGGGCAATTATTACGCGGTCGATCCGCTGATTTTTCCCAAAGTGGACCGGTCCGGGAAAACGGCGCTGCAATTAAAGATGTTTCCAACGTCTCAGGGTCGAAAGATTGTCGTGCATGCCGGTACTCCCAAGCCGCGCGGGTCCAACCGATTTTATATTTATGAAACGCTCGATGAATATATCGCGTACATCAGCGATCTGGTTGAAGAGGCGCGTAACATTCCCGAAATATTCCTCATCATCCGGTTTCGCCCGCATCCTTATTTATCCACGGCACAGCTGCGGGCGCTCCTGCCCAGGGGAGATCATTATGTGATCGCGACCGAAGGTCCTTTCGCGGATTATCTTAAAATTGCGGATTTGATGGTCAGTTTTTCTTCCACCACCATCGAAGAAGCCCTCATCAACGAAATTCCGGTCTTGCAGTATGATCCGAGCGGCCGTTACGTCCATATCGAGGGAGCGGGCTGGAAAGATAAAGCATTTGCGCATGTGGACTCGGTGTATTATATTGGTGAACGTTCCGTCTTACAGCCGGGCTTAAAGTGGATTGTAGGCAACCATTTAAATGCCACAATCATCGGCAACCTTTTCGGAAGGCACACATTTAAGCCGGGTGAGGCCGTAAGTGTTCAGGAATTCCTCAGCCGTTTGATGGACGGCAGTTTACCTAAGCCCATCAATTTAAAAGAGAAGAAACATTTAGACGGGGTTGAAATTTTTTAATGAGTCCCAAGCCTAAAATCGTTGCCATGATTCCCGCCCGCAAGGGAAGCGAGCGCTTAAAAGCCAAGAACCTGGCGCTTTTAAACGGCCGCCCGCTGGTCTCCTATGCCATTGAAGCCGCCAAGAAGTCCGGCGTTTTTGACCGCATTGTGGTTAATTCCGAAGACGACATTTTTTATGACATCGCCAAAGAATACGGCGCCGAATTCTACAAGCGTCCGGAAGAGTTTGCCAATTCCACGGCCAAATCCGATACGGTGGTCCAGGATTTTATCCTGCAGAACCCCTGCGATATCGTCGTCTGGGTCAATCCAATTTCACCGCTCCAAACTGGTGAGGAGATCAAGGCCGTCATTGACCACTTTATTAAGGAAGGTCTCGACACGCTCATTACGGTGCGTAATGAGCAGGTCCACGCGCTTTTGGACGGGAATCCGCTCAATTTCAGACACAAAGAAGTCTTTGCCCAGACGCAGGACCTTAAACCTGTCGGATTGTTTGTGTATTCGATCATGATGTGGAGAAGCGAGACATTTTCCGCGCACTTCAAGGAGAACGGTCACGCGGTGCTGTGCGGCAAGGTCGGTTATTATCCTGTCGGCAAACTGTCGGCCATAATCATCAAACACGAAGAAGACCTTAGGATGGTTGAATATATTCTGGCCGGGATGGAAGCGCGGAAAGATTTTTCCCTTTCCTATCATGGAGGTGCGGCTTGAAACTCAAGGTCCTTGTGATCGGCGCGGGTATGTATGTCTGCGGCCGCGGAACCGAAGGATTCGGTACCGTTCTCCCGTCACTTTATGAGTCTTTTCGCGGCGGACTGATCGAAAGTGTCTGCGTTGCGGCCACATCTTCGACGAGCATCCGGATCGTCGAGAGTAAAAATCGCGAACTCAGCAAGCGCATGGGATTCCGCCTGCCGCTGCACGGTTTTTCCGCCGAGTCGGGCGAGGCCTCATATAAGGAAGCTTTGAAGAGTTTCCGTCCGGACTGCGTGATTGTGGCCGTGCCGGATCATTTGCATGCCTCCGTTGTCGCCGCTGTCGCCAAAATCAACGCCCACATTCTGGTGGTCAAGCCGCTTGCCCCGACGGCCAAAGAAGCAAAGTCCATGGCCGCCGCCGCCCAATCACACCGCATTTACGGCGCCGTCGAATTTCATAAACGTTTCGATGAAGCCAATTTAAAACTGAAGGAAGTGATTACAGCGGGGAAGATCGGCGATGTGCTTTATATCAATGTCGCCTACAGCCAGCGCAAAATGATCCCGGAAAAAATGTTTTCCTCATGGGCCGCCCAGACAAACATATTTCAATATCTGGGCGTTCATTATGTGGATTTGATTTATTTCATGACGGGGGGGAAGCCTCTGCGCGTCATGGCGACCGCCCAGAAGAACTGGTTGGCCAAGCGGGGGATCAACACGTATGATGCCGTTCAGGTTGTGATCGAATGGCAGGATGATAAAACCAAAAAGACATTCATGTCCATGATCGCCACCAACTGGATCGATCCCAACGGATCATCGGCGATGTCGGACCAGAAAATTTCCGTTGTCGGAACACGCGGACGCGTCGACAGCGACCAGAAGAACCGCGGCGTGCAGATCGTCACCGATGAGCACGGGATAGAAGATTTCAATCCGTATTTCAGCCAGCTTTATCCGGATGCCACAGGACAGACCGTCTTTCGAGGTTACGGCGAGCGCAGTTTCCATCAGTTCTTTGCCGATGTCAGCAACATCATGAGAGGCGTCCAGAAGCCGGAAGATTTGAAAGATCTTCGTCCGACGTTCGAACAGGGACTTGTATCAACCGCGGTGATCGAGGCGGTCGGCGCGAGTTTGAAGAAAAAGAATGCATGGGTAAAGGTTGATGGGAGATAGTTAATGGCGGATGGTGACCATCAACCATCCACAATCAACTATCTACTTAAATAACTATGATCTCAATCATCATCCGCACGAAAAACGAAGAACGCTGGATCACGTCCTGTCTGCAGGCTGTGTTCGACCAGGAAGAGAAGGACATCGAAGTCATTGTCGTTGATAATCACAGCACCGACAAGACCGTCGAGAAAGCCAAACGTTTTCCGGTCAAGGTGTTGGACGTCGATGACTATCTGCCGGGAAAGGCCCTGAACGTCGGTTTCAAGGAAGCCCGCGGCGATTTCATCGTCTGCCTTTCGGCGCACTGCATTCCGGTCAACACGCAGTGGCTGTCTAATCTGCTGACAAATTTTGACGATGGGATGGTGGCCGGCGTCTACGGCCGCCAGGAGCCGATGTCGTTTTCGTCAGACCTCGACAAGCGAGATCTTCTGATCACCTTCGGTCTCGACCGAAGAGTGCAGATGAAAGACAGTTTCTTTCATAATGCCAACAGTATGATTCGCCGGGAGATCTGGCAGAAAATTCCCTTCGACGACAAGATCACCAATATCGAAGACCGGTTGTGGGCGGAGAAAGTTCTCAAGGCCGGTTATACGATCGTTTATGAACCGTCGGCCAGCGTTTTTCACCATCACGGCATTCATCAGGACCGCAATCCCCAGCGCTGCGCGAGCATTGTCAGAATTCTTGAAGCGCATCAGGTCAATAATTTTGATGCCCGCAACAACACGCTCGACATCGAAAAGCTCAATGTCGTTGCCATCATTCCGGTCAAGGGCGAATCTCCGATCGTTGCCGGGAAGCCGCTGCTGGAATACACGATCGCGCGCGCCAGGGCCTCAAAATATTTAAAGAAGATCATTGTTTCAACGGATAATCCGAAGACCGCGGAGCTCGCGCGCGGCCTCGGGGCGGAGGTCCCTTTTCTGCGCGACGCGTCATTTTCTGGAGCGCGAGTAGACTTAGAACAGGTGCTTCAGTATACACTTTCACAACTGGAAAAGAATGACATCTGGCCGGACGTCGTTGTATCGCTTGAAATTACGTTTCCGTTCCGTGATCCGGATTTGATTGATGATCTGGTCTTTGAACTCGTCGACAAAGGACTCGACACTGTCATTCCGGCCAAAGAAGAATTCAATTCCTGCTGGATCGAAGAAAACGGAAGCTACCGCCGTATTGATGAAGGCTTCACGCCGCGTGAGCTTAAGAAACCGGTGTATGTCGCGATCAAAGGCCTGGGCTGCGCGACCTATCCAAACTTCATCCGTGAAGGCAAGCTGTTCGGTAACAATGTGGGCATGTACAAAATCAACAACCCCAACGCGTATATCGAAGTCCGTTCCAAGAATGATTTTCTTCTGGCGGAATCTTTACTCTCGGAATTCCTGACCAATCATGGCATTCAAATCCCTGGATCTCATCCTACAGGACGCTAGAAGCACACTCAGGCGTTTTCCGCTGGCGATTCTCTCCTCCGTCATCGGATCGTTCGCCATGGTAGTCCTGCTTAATCTTCAGAAGTATCCCAGATCCGATTATGATCCGTTGTGGAAACTGGCGATGGTCTCGACGCTTGGGATCACGCTGTTTCTGTCGTTGTCGCTGTTTAGCGAAGTGAAACGGCATGATGAACGTAAAGCCGCGGGGATCCAGGCCGGCGGCCTGGCGCTTCTGGCTCTTTATTTCGTGAGTCTTCTCAAGGACCTCAAAGGCATCCATTTCTATACTTTTTTTCTCATCAATTGCGATCTGCATCTTCTGGTCGCGATCGCGCCGTTTCTTTTTGAACGCAGTCTCACCAACGCCTTCTGGCAGTACAACAAGTCTTTATTCATCCGCATCGGCGTCTCCGCCATTTATTCGGCGACAATTTACATCGGCATTGTGATTGCCATTGTCTCACTTGATAAGCTTTTTAACCTGAACATCAAGGGCGAGATTTACGGCCAGCTCTGGTTTATTGTCGTCGGTGTTTTTAATACATGGTTTTTCTTAGGGGGAGTTCCCAAAGACATCGCGGGCCTCGAGACGAGGGAGGATTATCCCAAGGGCCTGAGAATCTTCACGCAGTTTATTCTGATCCCGCTGGTGATTTTGTATTACGCGATCCTTTATCTGTACATGGCCAAAATTATCTTCACGTGGACCCTGCCGGTGGGCTGGCTGTCGTCGCTGATTATCGGCGCTTCGCTTCTGGGGATCCTCACACTGCTTCTGGTTTATCCGCTGCGCGGCCGTTCGGAATTCGGATGGATCAAATCGTACGCCAAGAATTTTTATATCGCGCTTTTCCCGCTAGTCATTTTGATGGGCGTTGCCATCTTCCGCCGGATCTTCGATTACGGCATTACGGTGGAACGTTATTTCGTTCTGCTGTTTACGGTCTGGTTGTTTTACATTGCGATCAAGTTTACGTTCAGACCGAACACGCACATCCGTCTGATTCCGACGTCCATGTGCCTTTTGATCGTCCTGGCCACCTTCGGACCGCTCAGCGCGGTCCAGGTTTCTTCCAAAAGCCAGATGGCGCGCCTGGAAGGTTATCTCGCCAGTAACGGTTATTTCCTGGACGGCAAACTTCAGAAGGTCAAACGCAAAGTGTCCTTCAAGGACAATGCCGAGATTTCATCCATCGTCGGGTATCTGCACAGAACACATGGTCTGCATATTCTTAACCGCTGGGCGCCGGCCGGCACCGACTTTAAAACGATGGACCAGTATTCATTCT
>JAGNTT010000064.1:0-1231 GCA_017987425.1 Candidatus Omnitrophota bacterium | reverse complement strand
TCCTTCAAGGACAATGCCGAGATTTCATCCATCGTCGGGTATCTGCACAGAACACATGGTCTGCATATTCTTAACCGCTGGGCGCCGGCCGGCACCGACTTTAAAACGATGGACCAGTATTCATTCTGTCAGACCTATCTGGGGATCGATGTGGTTTATGATTATCGAAACCGTTGGGACAACAGCAACGGCCCGCAATATTATTTTAATTATTCGATCAAGCAGGAATCCTTGAGGGTCGTCAAAGGGTTCGATTATATGTATGAGCTCAACGGTTATTACAGAATGCAGAACCAGGAGCCGTGGAAGAAAACGATTGAGACCCCCGACGGAGAATTGGATGTTATTTTCGGAAGCACCGAGAACGGCATTCAGTTTCAGACTCCGGCCGGCCCGGAGACATTCGATGTGGCGCGCCTGGTCAATGCGTTGAGGGAGGCCAAGGGCATCAACGGGCACAATATCGAGCCTGCCATGATGACGGTCGAATCTGAAAATGAACATCTCAAGATGAAATGTGAATTCACATCCCTTGGCGGGCAATTCACCGATGATGTGACCAGGGTTGAAAACTTTAACGCCCACGTTTATTTGAAATTTAAAGGAAAAGAATGATCAAGACAGATTCAGTCCTGGTTCCGGCAAGCGAGATCAAACGGGCCTTCGATGAAGTGTTGGCGGCGGTGAATGTGGACAAGACGGTCGCCCGTCATGTGGTCGACGGTCTTCTGCAGACGTCTTTGCGCGGGGTCGATTCCCACGGCATCCGTTTGTTTCCGCATTATGTGAAAGTGGTCAAGGCAGGACGCGTCAACGGCCATCCGAAATATCAATTTCATAAAGGCGGGAATTCCGTCGGGCGGCTGGACGCGGACCATACCTACGGTCACGCCGCCGGGGCTGAGGCCATGAAATATGTGCTCGATATGGCGCGGCAGACCGGATGCGGGGCGGTCGCGGTTTTTAATTCCAGCCATTTCGGCGCCGCGGCCTATTGCGGACTGATGGCGGCCGAGCACGACATGATCGGCATCAGTCTTACGCACGCCGATGCGCTTATGCTCGCGACCGGCGGTATCCGCGCGTTTTTCGGGACCAATCCGATTTGCGTCACCGCTCCTGTTGAGGGCGAAGGCCCATTCTGTCTCGACATGGCAACGACCACCATCACATGGAACAAGGTCAAGATGCACCGCGAGCGCAATGCGCCGCTCGCGCCCGGGCTTGCCGC
>JAGNTT010000063.1 GCA_017987425.1 Candidatus Omnitrophota bacterium | reverse complement strand
ATCGTGGATGTGGTCGAGCCGTATCTTTTGAAGACCGGCTTCTTGCGGCGTACCGCCCGCGGCAGGGAACTCACCGAAGATGCGCTTAAGCATATTCGCACGGGCGCAACACCCGCTGGAGTTCAAAAGAACTGATTTTGACCGGTTTGGAAATAACTATGAATGAACTTGGGAAATGGATGATTATTGCCGGCGCTATGATGGTTGCAGCCGGGCTGATATTCCTTGTGATCGGAAAGATTCCCAATGCGGGCAAGCTTCCGGGGGATATCATTATTAAGAAAGAAAACTTCAGTTTTTATTTCCCGCTGACCACCTGCATAATTGTCAGCATCGTGCTCTCTTTAATTTCATTCTTATGGACTCGAAAATAAAACAATTAATTGCGGCTGTTGTGCTGGCGGTCATGGTGATTCTGCCGTTATGCTTCATTCCGTTTGCCGGTTCAATCGGCACAAACGACCGGATGATCCGTGTCCTCGTGGTCAAGGGGGCGAAACATGTACCGGTGAGCGTGCAGGGTTCATGGACGCTTCTGGACGAATCTAAAGGCGAAATTCTCAAAGAGGGGAGCCGCACAGTCTTTGCCGATGTCAAGGCAATGGGCGGAGGTATTTTATTTGCGGGAAAAATTTATCCGACCAAAAAGATCGCCCTCGAACCGTACAGGGACGCGAGTATTACCGTCGATAAAAGAAAATTCCGCGGACATGTCACCATCATGGTCGGGCCGGACCAGACCCTCAATGTGATCAATGTCGTTGAGCTGGATCAGTACATCAAAGGCGTTTTATATCATGAGATTTCCCATAAGTGGCCGATCGAGGCCATTAAAGCCCAGGCTGTCGCCGCCCGTTCCTACGCGATTTATTCGATGAGCCAGAACAAAGGCCGCGATTATGACGTCACCAATGATATTTATTCGCAGGTTTACGGCGGAAAAAATTCCGAACGTTACCGGACAGGGCTCGCTGTTGACGAAACAAGTGGGATAATCCTTGCCTTTAACGGAAAGGTTTTACCGGCATTCTTTCACGCCACTTGCGGCGGGGTGACCGAGTCCGCGAGCGAGGTGTGGAATCTGGATCTTCCGCCGTTGCGTGGCGAACTCTGTCCATACTGCAAGCATTCGCCGCACATGCGTTGGAAGAAAAATTTTCGTCTGAGAGATATTCAAACAAAACTTAATGATAACGGATACTCTGTCGGGCTGATCGAAAAGATCGAAATTGCCCAGCGCAATGCCAGCGACCGCATCCGCACTCTTAAGATCACGACCCGCGAAGGTAAAAGCATGACGATCAGCGGAAAGAATTTCCGCAATATCGTCGGGCCGAATGTGATCCGCAGTAACAGTTATGAAATCGTCATGCGGGGATATTACGTGGATTTCTACGGCCGCGGATGGGGCCACGGCGTCGGCTTCTGCCAGTGGGGCGCCTTCGGCATGGCGCAGCGTCACTTTGATTACAAGGCCATCCTCAGACATTATTATCCCGGAGCACAGCTGATCGATCTGGATTCCATCAATTATTGAGCCGGGATAATTTTAATGAATCTTCAGGATTTTAATTATGAGCTTCCTCCGGAGCTGATCGCCCAGTATCCGAGCCGGCGGCGCGACGATGCGCGCCTGATGATCATCGACCGCGCCAAATCAAAAATCACCCACGACATCTTCCGCAATATCGGCAAACATCTTCCGGCCGAGAGCATGCTGGTCGTCAATAACAGCAAGGTCATTCCGGCGCGGTTGCTGGGAAAGCGACAGAAGACCGGAGGACAGGTTGAAGTCTTTCTATTAAAAAAGATCGATGATAACCGCTATGAAGCTCTTTTGAAACCTCTTAAGAAAATCAAGGTCGATGAGCCGCTGGAATTCCCGGGCGGAGTTATTGCTTATCTGGAAGATAAGGAACAACGGATCGTCAGGTTTAATAAAAAGGATATTGAGGCGCATCTGGCCCGCATAGGACATATCCCGCTTCCGCCTTATATCACAAGGGAAGACAATGCGCAGGACCGCAAGGAATATCAAACGGTGTATGCGCGTCACGCCGGATCAGTGGCATCTCCGACGGCGGGTTTACATTTTACCCGTCCGCTTTTGACCAAACTTAAGAATTCCGGGCATGCCGTCGTGTCATTGACGCTGCATATCGGTTACGGAACGTTTAAGCCTGTTGAGTGCGAGGATATCACTCAGCATGCCATGCACTGGGAGGATTACAGTATTACGAGAGCAACATTCGCGCGAGTCCGCAAAGCCAAAGAAGAAGGAAAGAAAATTGTCGCGGTTGGAACAACGAGTTGCCGCGTTCTTGAAGCAGCGTCGCAAAGCGGCCAATTGAACGGCAGTACAAATATATTCATTTATCCGGGCTTTTCGTTTAGAATGCTTGACTGTCTGATCACCAATTTTCATCTTCCGTTAAGTACGCTTTTGATGTTGGTTTATGCCTTCGGTGGAGCCGGTTTGATGAAAAGGGCCTACGCGGAAGCGATCCGCGAGAAGTATCGGTTTTACAGTTATGGGGATGGGATGTTGATTTTATAAGAAAGAGGTAGAGAGATAGAACATTGTTGGAGCCGATGGAGGTAAGAGGTAAAATACTTACCTCTATACCTCTGATACGCGTTCGGACGGCCATACCTCTTTACCACTCAAGATTATGTTTTTCACATTAAAGAAAAAAGATGCAAATACAAACGCACGTCTCGGTGTGATCCACACGCCGCACGGAGAGATCGAGTCGCCTTTTTTCATGCCTGTCGGAACGCGGGCAACGGTGCGCACGCTTTCCAGCGAAGATCTTCATCAGATCGGCGCTTCGATTGAATTGTCCAACGCCTACCATTTATATATCCGTCCAGGTCTCGACGTTATCGAGAACGCGGGCGGTCTTCACAAATTCATGAACTGGAACAAACCCATTCTGACCGACAGCGGCGGTTATCAGGTGTTCAGTCTCACCAAACTGCGCAAGATTACCGATGACGGTGTCAGATTTCAGTCCCACTTCGACGGCAAACAACATTTCTTGACGCCGGAAGAAGTTATGAATATTCAGAGGGTGCTCGGTTCCGACATGGTCATGCCTCTGGATGAATGCGCGCCTTATCCATGTGAGCGTATTCCTGCGCAAGATGCGCTTGTCCGCACGACGGCTTGGGCCAAACGTTCCAAGGAACACTTTTATAAAAGCGGCATGCATGACCGCGGCCAGCGATTATTCGGGATTATTCAGGGGGCGACTTATCAGGATTTGCGTGAGCGTTCGGCCAGGGAGCTGATGGAGATAGGTTTTGACGGTTATGCGATCGGCGGTGTCTCCGTTGGTGAGCCGGTTAAGGATATGTTTGATGTTCTCGACTGGTTGATGCCCGGGATGCCCAAAGATGCGCCGCGCTATTTCATGGGCATCGGTATGCCGGACCAGATCGTCAAGGCGGTCGGTATGGGAATCGACATGTTTGATACTGTTCTTCCGACGAGATATGGACGTTACGGTACGGCATTCACGAGCAAGGGGAGGGTGAATATCCATAACGGCGAATTCATCAGCGATCTTTCTCCGGTGGATGACACCTGTGACTGTATCACATGCAAAAATTATACGCGCAGTTATATCCGGCATTTATTTAATGTCGATGAGATTTTAGGTTTGAGATTGCTGGCTTATCACAACGTGTATTTTTATATAACGCTGATGCGCCGTATCCGCGAAGCCATCGCACAGGATTCTTATGCCGAATTCCAGCAGAATTTTTTAACCGTCTACGGGTCCGACCTTTTGAATAGGAAATAACATGCTGCGTTTTGATGTGATCACGATTTTTCCAAACGTTTTTTCCGCGATCTTCAACGAGTCCATTGTTAAACGGGCCCAGGAAAAAAAGAAAGTCGAAATCCGTGTTCATGACCTCCGTGATTTTACGCTGGATAAGCACCGCAAGGTGGACGATCGTCCGTTCGGGGGAGGGCCGGGAATGGTGCTCAGCGCCCAGCCATTTTTTGACGCAATCAAGCGTATTAAGGGCAGAAGGAAAGCCCATGTGATCTATATGGATCCCGGCGGAAAACCTTTTGCGCAAGCCCAAGCAAAACAGTTGACAAAGCATAAAAATTTGATTATTATCTGTGGCCATTACGAAGGAATCGATGAACGCGTGCGCGAATGTCTGGTAGATGAAAGTATTTCAATCGGTGATTATGTGCTGACGGGCGGAGAGATTCCCGCCATGGTTGTCGTGGATGCCGTTACCCGTTTGATTCCAGGAGTTTTGGGTAAAGAAGAGTCGCTCGTTAGGGAGTCTTTTGAGCATAATCTGCTGGAAGCTCCGACGTACACGCGGCCGGCAAATTTTCGTGGATTAAAAGTGCCTGATGTGCTATTATCGGGCAATCATTTAGCCATTCAAAAGTGGCAAAATGATGAAGCGGTCAAGCGTACCAAGAAATATCGTCCGGATTTATTAAAGTGATCAGCGGTCAGTACTCAGTGGTCAGATCGCATACCGATCACAGGCCACAGATCACTGACCACTTGTTAAGGAGAAATCTAATGGTTGCCTCAGGTTTAGAGAAAGTAAAAGCGATTGAACAGCAGTTTATCCGTACGGATCTTCCTGTTGTCAACGTCGGTGATTTCGTCAAGATGCGCGTGAAGGTTAAGGAAGCCGAGAAGATCCGTATTCATCCGTTTGAGGGAACTGTGATCAAAATTACCGGACGCGGTTCCAAAGGAACATTCACGGTCCGCAAAATTTCATTTGGTGAAGGTGTCGAGCGTATTTTTCCGATCCACTCGCCGGTTATCGAAAGCTTGCAGATCGTCAGCAAGGGTGTCACCAAGCGTGCCCGTCTTTATTATCTTCGCGACAGAGTAGGGAAAAAATCCCGTCTTCGCAAGGACATGCAGCAGGTAGCTCCCGCACCTGTTGCCGCGGCGTAAGAATTCCAACCCTGCACCTTATGGTGCAGGGTTTTTTTGTTGCATCCCCCACAATAAATTTTAATAATGCTTACATTTGAAAATCAAGCCAAGGCCGCCGGTTTTCGCTGGATCATCGGTATTGATGAGGCTGGGCGAGGACCATTGGCGGGGCCTGTCGTGGCGTCGGCCGTCATGCTGCGCACCACATTATTTGAAAACAAAATCAAAGATTCTAAAAAAATGACCGAACGTCAGCGTGAGCGCGCGTTCTTTGAGATATTCGACAATGCGTATGTGGGCATCGGCATCATGAATGAGAAGGTCATCGATTTAAACAATATCCTGCAGGCAACGTTCTTGGCTATGGCCACCGCTGTACGTCAATTGACAGTCTCATTGCCGAGTGAGATCAGCGGCGGAACAGGGTTTGAAAAAGAAGTGGTTCTCTTGGTGGATGGCCCGCATTTTAAAAGCGATCTGCCTTACAATGCCCGTCGGATTATTGACGGCGATGCGTATTCTCTGTCCATCGCCTGCGCCTCGATCGTCGCCAAAGTTACCCGCGACCGGATTTTAAAAACATACGATTCTATCTACCCCCAATACGGATTTAAAAGTCATAAAGGATACGGCACCGCGTCCCACCGCAAGGCCATTCTGGAAAACGGATTATCGCCGATCCACCGGCGTTCGTTCCAGGTGAAGGACGTTGTGTTCCATGACGCTGAAAACTAAAGCACTGGGCGGGCGGGGAGAAGCGGTTGCCGCCGAATACCTCAAAAAACGGGGATACCGTTTGCTCGCGCAGAATTACCGTTTGAAATTCGGTGAAATTGATCTGGTGATGATTAAGAGCGGCTGTGTGTGTTTTGTGGAAGTCAAAACACGCCGTGCTTATGACACGCCGCAAGAGGCGGTCTCTCGTGTCAAACAACGAAAACTGACGCGAGTGGCCCAAGCGTATCTGCAGGCGCATTACGGCCATTGCGATGTTCAAAGCCGGTTTGATGTGCTTGCCATCGAAGAGGCCGAAGACGGTGCGATTCGCATCGAACTCTTCGAAAATGCATTCGACGCTGTGCGGTAAAATTTCCGGATAAAATCTTGCAAACAAAAGATTTATCCGATAATATTAAATCAATCCAAAAAAAAGCTTTTCAAAAAGAATTTCAATCCCGACGACATATTGATTCAAGTTGTTCCACAAACCACACGTTTTAAATCCAGCACTTGTGTTGATGAAAAAATTCAAAGATCATACCCTTCAAGAATATCTTGACCGTTTGTCTGCGCGTGAGCCCGTCCCCGGCGGAGGTTCAGCCGCGGCGCTTTCGTCCGCGCTCGGCGCTGGATTGATCTGTATGGTGACGCGTTATTCGCTCGGTAAGGGCAAACCCGCGGCCATTGAATCGAAGCTCACTAAAACACTCGCCAAGGCGGAGGACATCCGCGCGCGTCTTTTGGAACTGGTCGATGAGGATGCCGAGGTCTACCTGGGTGTCGTCGCGGCGCGCAAGCTCGATGCCAAAGCCCAGAAAGCTGCCGCCAAGAAATCCGCCCAGGTGCCGAAAGCCATCTGCCGTTTGAGCTACGATGCTGTCGAGCTCACTCCTTTTGTGGTTGAACACGGCAATCCTCATCTTATAAGCGACATCGAAGCCGCATTGGAATTCTTGCTGGCCGGATATCATTCCGGGCTGGTCATGATCAAGGCAAATCAATGAGCGCTCAATTATTAGACGGCAAGGTATTGGCCGGAATTCTTAAAGAAAATCTTAAACGTGAAATTGACGGACTCAAGGCTCGCACGGGATCAGTCCCCGTGGTCGTGAGTATTTTGACGGGTGAGGATCCAAGCGCTCTATCTTATGCAGAATCGCAGAAGAAAACAGCTGAATCGCTGGGAATTGATTATCGTTTAAAAAAACTGCCGGCATCCGTTTCACAAGATGAGATGTTGGGGGTTATCAGAGATTTGAACAACGACAACAGCGTGCATGCGGTGCTGATTAATAAACCGTTACCGTCGCAGATTGAATATGGCGTTGTCGCCAATGCCATCGCCGAAGGCAAAGACATCGAAGGGTTAAATGTTGCCAACATCGGGAAAATGTTTTTTGGTAAAAGGCAACTTTTTCCCTGCACCGCGGCGGCGGTGATGGAACATCTGCGTTTCGCAAGGATCCCGTTGCGCGGCAAAGAAGCGGTGATCATCGGGCGCAGTGAGATCGTCGGTAAACCTTTGATCCTGCTTTTACTGGCCGAGAACGCTACAGTTACGGTCTGTCATTCAGCAACCGATGCGTCAAAATTGATAGAACATTTGCGCCGGGCGGATGTCGTTGTGGCTGCTGTCGGGAAACCGGGATTTGTCAAAGGGGAATGGATCAAGCCGGGCGCGACGGTGATCGATGTCGGGATCAACCGCGTCGAAGGAAGGATCGTCGGTGATGTAGATTTTGCATCGGTTTCGCAAGTGGCAGGAGCCATCACGCCTGTTCCGGGCGGTGTGGGACCGGTCACGTCGGTAGTGCTTATGAAAAATGCGGTGGAAGCTTTTAAAAAACATTTTAACCAGTAGGAATTCGCAGTATGAAAAATATTGTTTTCGTCGGTAATTCGGTGGCTAATGCTAAAGCGATAGAAGAGATCCGCAAGAACGACAAAGAATCTGCCATCACATTTGTGAGCAGTGATGCTTTTTACCCATATGCATTCGACCGTCTTTGCGCGTTCCTGAGGCGGGAAATCAAGGAAAAGCAGTCACTGTACCATCCGGAATCATTTTATAAACAGAACAAGGTGCGTGTCATCAACGGTCAGCCGATTACACGGTTTAATTTCAAACGCGGGCAGGTCTTTTTGGAGAATAAAGAGCAGGTGTCGTATGACATTCTGGTGCTTGCCGATGTTGCATCCCCGCGTTTTCCCGAACTTAAGGGAAGCCAAAAAGCGGGAGTGTATCATTCGATGCGTTTGGCGGACGTAAGGACCATTGCCGAGCAGGCCGTTTTTGCTGAGACAATCATTGTTCAGGTGACGACTGTAGCCGGTTTTTTAACCGCCTGCGCGTTATCCAATCTTGCTAAAGAGCTTGTCATTTCTGCGTCCTCCGGTATTCTTCTGGAAATTCTCGATCCCGAGGCGTCGAATATTCTTCGCCAGCTTTTGGAGCATAACACTGTCCGTCTCATGCTCGACAATCCTATCGAAGAAATTTTAGGCGACAGCGATGTGAAGGCTGTGCGTTTTAAATCAGGGAAAGTCATTTCAACCGAAATGATTATTTTGGATGATCTTGTATTTGATATGCGGCCGATTCAGGAAACGGGGCTGGGGCTATCTACCGAAGAGAATGCCTCGTCTTCATACAAAAGCAGTTTTGGAAACGTCTACTTGGCCGACACAGCGTTAAATGCCTTTACCAGTCAAGGCAAATACCTTGCGTCATCAACGGATGTCCTGGAGTTTCAGGGAGCGGCAATTGCCGCCGATATTTCGAAAGAGACCTATGCCGGTTCATTAACCGCTTCGGTGACGCAGTTTAAAATCAAAAATCTGACAGGATTCTGGGCGGGAACGACACGTCTTGTGCCGGAAGGCGCCGAATTTTCCGTGTTTGATGTCGACAGCAACGTGTATAAAAAAATATTTACGAGTAATGGTGTTCTGACCGGTGCCGTATTTTTTAATGCCGATGACCAGCTGAACAAAATCCGGGAATTGATTCAGGAAGGGGTAAATATCCAGGGGATCGAGAACCAGGTTCTGGAAGACCAGTTTGATCCTCAGGTTTTAAAGAGTTCCGCCGCCTAGAGTTAAGACGTCAAAAATTGCTTGCCAAACGTACAAACATGTATTATTCTTCTGCTACCTCACAAGACATGGTTTTCTTCGACAGTCCATCTGGCGCCGGAGGGACAGAAACAAACAGCCGGCGCGTCCGAGGTTTCAGAATACAATACCGCATCATTTATGCATCTGCATTTTTCTTGTGCGCCTTCGTATATTTTTTTGTTCAAAACACCGACTCTGTTTATGCATCGACCCGTGATGACGCGGCAGATTACCGCCGTCAAGGGTACGAAGCTCAAAACAATGAAGAGTATTCTCAGGCTATGGCTTTTTATTATAAAGCTGTTGCCGTTGAGCCGGATAACGCCTCGTACTGGAATGATATTGGTCTTGCCTACGAATTGATGGGTTTGCCGGCGAGCGCCGAGAAGGCGTACTTGATGGCCATACAGATGGATAAAAACTATCTGGCTCCTTATGCCAACCTCGGACATTTCTATAAGAAACAGCAGAACACGGTAAAGGCGATCTATTATTTTCAACAACGCGTTGAACTTGGAAATCCTGCTGATCCTTGGACCCGGAAAGCCAGAGAAGAGCTGGAGGACGTTTATGTCAGTTCTCCTCTTTTAAGGGAAAGATTTCTAAACGAGGAAACCAAACGATTAAACCTTGAGGCGTCCCAGAAGACACGCGACAATTTTAAAAATCAGATGCGTGTTGCCAGTTCCGAATATGACCGTGGAATGCTGCTTTTAAAGGAACAAAAAGCTCGGGAAGCCGAGGATGCGTTTAATGCCAGTCTCGCGTTTGCGCCGCAAAATCCCAAGTCGGTCAAGGCACGCGAGGAAGCACGGCGGATGATCCGGGCCCAGCAGGTGACCAAACATGTGGATAAGGCCATGCAGTTCATGAGCCAGGGCAATGAGCAGGCGGCCAAACAGCAGTTTCGTGAAATACTCGCCATTATTCCAAATCAGCCTAAATAATGATTCAAACGATTTTATATCCGATGGATTTTTCAGTTCATGCCGCTATCTAAAATATTTCTCATTGACGGTCACGCGCTCTGTTACCGCGCGTTTTACGGGATTAGCGGGCTCGCCAATTCCAAAGGCCAGGCGACTAATGCTGTCTTCGGCTTCACTAATACGATG
>JAGNTT010000062.1 GCA_017987425.1 Candidatus Omnitrophota bacterium | reverse complement strand
CCACCGATCACTGAGCATTTAATATGAGCAAATTCATCTTCGTCACCGGCGGCGTTGTCTCAAGTTTGGGCAAGGGAATTGCCTCTGCCTCCATCGGCAAACTTCTGGAAGCCCGCGGACTTAAGACTACCATCATCAAGTGCGATCCTTATCTCAACGTCGATCCGGGCACTATGAACCCGTTTCAGCACGGTGAAGTTTATGTCACCGAAGACGGTGCCGAGACGGATTTGGATCTGGGGCATTACGAACGCTTTACCAACGCGCATGTTTCCAAAGACAGCAACGTGACGGCGGGAAAAGTTTATTATTCGGTCATTACTAAGGAGCGCCGCGGTGATTATTTGGGAAAGACCGTTCAGATAATTCCGCACATCACCGACGAGATTAAAGACCGCGTGCGCAAAGTCGCCAAGGCCGATGATGTGGATGTGGCGATTGTGGAGATCGGCGGCACCGTAGGCGACATCGAAAGTCTTCCGTTCCTGGAAGCCATTCGTCAATTGCGTTGGGAATTGGGCGAAGGGTATGCGATCAACATTCATGTGACACTTCTTCCTTATATTAAGTCTGCCGGAGAACTTAAGACGAAACCGACTCAGCACAGTGTCGGACGTCTGCGCGAGATCGGCATCATTCCAAATATTTTATTGTGCCGTACGGAGAAGCCCATTTCCAAAGAACAGCGGGAAAAGATCGCGCTGTTTTGCAATGTGGACGTGGACTCAGTTGTCGAGGCGGCGGATGTGAAACATATTTATGAAGTTCCTGGCGCTTTGAAAAAGGAAGGGCTGGATGATCTTATCCTTCGCCGGCTGAACATCAAAGTTGCCGATAAGGGGCTTAAGTCTTGGAACGATTTTGTCGTCGAGCGCGTCAAGAACCCAAAGTATGAGGTGAAGCTCGCGGTCGTCGGCAAATACATCGCGCTTCAGGATGCTTATAAATCTATTTATGAAGCGCTTGTTCACGGCGGCATCGCCAATAACGCGAGAGTTGTCATTCAGAAGATCGATTCCGAGGAGCTGGAAACGGGAAAGATCGAAAAGCATTTGTCCGGCATGCACGGTATTTTAATTCCTGGCGGTTTCGGTTCACGCGGCATCGAAGGAAAGATACGCGCCGTCAAATTTGCCCGCGAGAGCAAGCTTCCGTTCTTCGGGATTTGCCTCGGGATGCAGGTGGCGACAATTGAATTTGCGCGCAATGTCTGCGGTTTTAAAGATGCCAACTCGACGGAGTTCGACAAGGACAACAAGTTTCCCATCATCAGTCTTTTGGAAGAACAGAAGAATGTTAAAAAGCTGGGTGCGACCATGCGCCTCGGTGCCTATCCCTGTCAGCTCGATAAAAACACCAAAAGCTTTGAGCTTTACAAACAGGCGAAGATTTCCGAGCGTCATCGTCACCGCTACGAATTTAATAATGAATACAAGTCGGCATTGGAAGAAAAAGGCATGATCTTTGCCGGGATGAACAAGGAACGCGATCTGGTTGAGATCATTGAGCTCAAAGGTCATCCGTGGTTTATCGGATGTCAGTTTCATCCGGAGTTCCAGTCCAAGCCCGACCAGGCGCATCCGTTGTTTAAAGGCTTCGTCGCAGCCGCTTTAGCCACTAAGTAAATTTCATCGAATGACACAAATGGTAACGGATGGCGCGAATAAGCTGCTTGCATTTTTAGAGAAATTTCGTTATTATCTTTTTTCCCTCCTAAGGATCGATGTCTACGATTCGTATTATTCGTAGAGCGTTCTTTAGTCAGATTAGCACAAATCGGTTTTGCGCGCGGGTGGCGGAATTGGTAGACGCGCACGTTTGAGGGGCGTGTGGGGCAACCCTTGAGAGTTCGACCCTCTCCTCGCGCATTTTTTTAGTGCTCAGTGTCCAGTCTCAGTGGTCAGTAATTGATTGTCTAACTGAGCGCTGGACACTGATTCCTGACCACTTATGAAAAAACCCATCGAAGTCAGCGCCAGTGTTTTGTGTGCCGACTTTTCCCAATTAGCTTCCGAAATCAAACGCAGTGAACAGGCCGGCGTCGACCGTTTTCACATCGATGTCATGGACGGGCATTTTGTCCCTAACATCACGATCGGTCCTATCATTGTCAGCGCCATTCGTTCCAAGACCAAACTTCCTCTGGAAGCTCATCTTATGGTTGAACATCCGGGGGATTACATTGATGCATTTGCCGATGCCGGGGCCGACATCATCCAGATCCAGGCCGAATGTTATGGCGAACGCCGTGCGTCTTGCCGCGGCTACGGCCAATATCCAAAGGAAGTTGATGCGATCGATGACCTGCGTTTACGCAAAGATCTTCTACGTATTAAGGAACGCGGTAAGAAAGCCTTTGTAGTGATCAATCCCGGTACGCCTTTGTGTATTGATGGGGTTCTTGATGTGCTGGACGGTGTTTTGATCATGTCCGTTAATCCTGGATTTGCCAAACAGAAGTTTATTGCAGCGGTCCTTCCCAAAATAGAAGAACTTGCACGCAAATTCCGGGGAGACATCGCGATTGACGGGGGAGTGAATGCCGAAACCGCGCCCGATGTCGTCAAAGCCGGCGCGCACGTTCTGATCACGGCCAGTTATCTTTACGGCGCTCCTGATGCCCAGAAGGCGGTGGACGGATTAAAGTCGCTAGCCTCGCTCAAATAACCCCGGAGATATTACATTAAAAATAGTCTTTAATTTTATATATGCCTATGATATATTTGTATCGTATCTTTATCTCCCAAGAACTAACGATGCAATAATGAATGAACTATAAAAATCGCAATAGTGGACAAGCTGCACTAGAATACATGCTGCTTTTAACAGTCGCTGCGATTGTTGTTTTTTTATCTTTAAAGCCATCCACCTCAGGCACCCCTTCCGTCTTAAATCGAGCCCAAGAAAAATCAGAAGTTTACTATAATACAGTCACTGAAGCTATTATGGGCAGGGACCCTCAGCCCATAAACGGTGGATGGTGCGCTCCAAAGCCGTCTGGCCAGAGAGAATGCGCATGTCCGCAGCCGGCATTTGGCGGCGCTCCGTGCGTTGCTCCTTCCGGATCGATTGCTTATTGCGGGGACGGCATTTGTAATAACGGTGAAACCGGAGAGCCGGGACATCCTAGTGGTCCGTCAGACACGTCGTTTACCTGTTTTGCTGACTGTGACTTTCTGTCAAATTGTAGTCTGTGTGCGAACATGGTTCCTGCGGCAAGTTGCGGGGGGCCATGCCCGACGGTTAATTGCGCGGGGCTGGAAGTTTGTATGAGCAGCGATTGCTCTCCAGGGTGTACTGGTTTCACTCAACTATGTCAGCAAGATGCCACATTATGTTCAGGCGCCTGTACTTGCACGGGTACCTGGAATCCAGCCGGCGCTTGCGGGACACCTGTGGGATCGTGTAATCCTTCCCCCAATGAAAGATGTTTTACCAACAGCAGTTGTGACAGTTCCTGCACCCCCGCCCAAATAACCCAAGCCAGATTTGATGGTACCTGTTTGCAATGTGCTGCCGCGAATTTTCCGATACCATGCGGACCAGGAACTATAAATATACCAGTTACACTGGACGGTCAAACAGCTTCTGTGGCCTGTCCAGCCGGATGTGCCCCGTTCAATACGTCGTCCACTTGTGCAGGGGGTACCCTTTCTACCCCAGCTCCTCAATGTATCCCGACAGTTTGTCTGGCTCAGCCGTATGTCACCGGGGTATGCGGTCCAGTCACTTTACCGATCACTAGTCCCGGTGGATCAACACCTGTGATTACCTGCCCGCCAGGATGCTCAGGAAGTGTTCAAGCCACCTGTGGTACCGACGGGGTATTTACGATCAGTAACGGCTGCATACCTTTACCGTGTCCGGCCACTCCTGTAACCACAAACTATTGCGGCCCTACAACTTTACCTGCTGTTGTTCATGGTGTGACAAGCACGATCCCGTGTCCAGGTGCATGTTCGGGTTCCTACAGCGCCACCTGTGACCGCGGTAATTACGTAAGTAATAATGATCAGTGTTTTGCTAATTGTCCGGCTTTGCCAGTCAGCGCCGGTTCATGCGGTTCCGATTCGTTGCCCGCCACAACGCACGGCGCTGTCAGTTTGATTCCCTGTCCCGGCGGTTGCAGTGGAAGCTTAAGTGCCACCTGTTCTAATGGAACTTTCGGACCTGTCAGCAACACCTGCGGTTGCCCATCGACGCCTGTGGTTACCGGTTCCTGCGGAACGGCGACATTGCCTCCGGCCGGAAACGGCGCTCCGGGAAGTGTCGCATGTCCCGGCGGTTGCGCGGGTACTGTAACCGGTACTTGTAATGGCGGAACCTATACAGGCATAAACAATACGTGTCAGCTTCCCTGTCCGGCGACACCTGTCACCGGGGGTTCTTGCGGATCGACAACCCTGCCTGGGGTAGGTCACGGTGCCCCCAGTTCTGTGGCTTGTCCGGGCGGTTGCAGCGGAAACTTGAGCGCAACCTGTTCCAACGGATCGTTCGGACCTGTTACCAATAGCTGTGGATGCCCGGGCACTGCTGTCAATACGGGTACCTGCGGTTTTGCCGCATTGCCTGCTGCCGGAAACGGCGCTGTCAGTACTGTGGGATGTCCTGGCGGATGTACGGGTACCGGGGTCAGCGCCACGTGCGTCAGCGGAAACTTTACAGGCACGAGTGTCAACTGTGTTCAGAACTGTCCTGCTACGGTTGTCGGAACAGCCTTCTGCGGAAACGTAACTCTGCCCGCTGCCAATGACGGGAACGTCAGTTCAGTGGGCTGTCCGGGCAGTTGCGTGGGGTCTGGCGTAAGCGCGACATGTTCCGGAGGATCATTTGTGGGGATTTCCGACGGATGTACACCGGTCTACTTCCTTAACTTCTCTGTTGCGGCTTATTTAGGTGGAAACACGGTCAATAACCAGAGTAATACATATTGTTATGCGACGGTCATTAACTCCGCAAGTGTGTCCGGAATCGGCTGCGGTTCTCCCGGAACCCCGAGCGCCTTCTGCACGGCTACGCTGCAGTAGTTCTCGCCGTTAAAATGTCTCGCCATATTATCAATTCCTGAGAAAAAAATCCCCGTCGAGTATTCGACGTAAATACTCAGTTGTATGCCTGTAAATTTATTTATGAATTTACGGAAACAATACGGGCGGGAGTCTTTGTGGAAAGATTCTTTGGGATGATTAAAAAGTAGAGATGTGTAAAACTGTTCGGTGCTTTACGATTTCCGCTGGTCTCGGACATAGTTGCTTTTATCAAAGCTCTTGGCATATTTCTTTAAGTCCGCGCCGATCTCGCCGACCTGGGCCACGTGGGAAATTTTTTGCGTCACACTCGATACGATGCCGATCGAGATTGACATGAGTCCGGTCCTGGTTGCGTTACCCTGACGATCCTTGCCGATAATGTATCCTGCTTCGCGATCCTCTTCGTTATAAAAATTCGGCGCTGTTTTGTCGAATTCGTCGATGATCCCTTCCGATAGGCGGTTGGCCAGTTCATCCGAGCTGATAAAAACAAAATCATCCCCGCCGATGTGTCCGACAAAAGCGTTTTTCCCTGCAATGCGGTTGACATTTTCGACGATGATTCTTGCCGTCGCGCGGATTACTTCATCGCCCTTCTCGAAACCGTATTTATCATTATAGATTTTGAATTTATCCAGGTCCGCATATCCGACGGCAAAAGACCTTCCGGAAGAAATTTCCTGCTGGAGTTCATCCATGATGGATGTGTTTCCCGGAAGACGCGTGAGCGGATTGGCGTCCAGGCTCATGATGGTGCGTCGTAAAATCATGCGGATGCGGGCCAGGAGCGTGTCCGGCTCGAATGGTTTCACCAGATAATCATCCGCGCCCGATTCAATGCCTAGCACCATGTCTTTAACCTCGCCTTTGCCGGTCAGCATGATGATGGGAATGTGGCGGAAGAGAATGTCTTTGCGGAGTTCTTTGCAGAAGTCCGGTCCGTTCATGACCGGCATATTGTAGTCGGTGATGATCAGATCCGGGTTTTTGGCGCGCACCATATCGAGGCCTTCCTTGCCGTTAGGCGCCGAGATGACATCGTAATTGTCGGAAAGTGTGATCGCAAGAACGTCAAGAATGTCGGAGTCGTCGTCGATGGTAAGTATTTTTTCTCTGCGCATATAAGACCTCTTAAATTTCTTTCTTCTGTGTTAATGATTTGACATATTCCGGACCGGTAGGAAGGGTGAAATAAAAAGTGGTTCCCGATCCTACTTTACTGGTCACCCAGACGCGTCCGCCGTGGGCTTCGGTGATTTGTTTGACGAGCGAAAGACCGAGACCGGTTCCTTTGACACTTTGATTGATCTCGTTATCGACTCGGTAAAATTCTTCGAACAGTTTTTGAAGGTCGTCTTCCGGGATGCCGATACCTGTGTCGGAAACTGAGAATGTGATCATTCCGTTATCAAGTTTGGGCTGTGCCGCGATTGTAATAGTTCCTTTGGCCGGAGTAAACTTAAGCGCGTTGCCGACGAGATTGATGAACACTCGTTCGGCGTGGTTACGGTCGATATAAACTTCCGGGAGATTTTCCGGTAGATCGATTTTTATGTTGAGGTCGCGTTCTCTGAGCTGAGGTGTCAGCAGGTCGGTGATGTTATCGACCAAGGGTCTGATGGATTGCTTGAGATATTTCATTTCGGCGCGTCCGGATTCGATGCGCGCGATGTCGAGAAGGTCATTGATCATTTTTACCAGATTATCCGAATGCGTGTTGATCTTGGCCAGGCGTTCTTTGACCGCTGGCGGAACTTCGCCGATCTTTCCGGCGATCAGGATCGAAGCGTATCCTTTGATGGAAGTCAACGGAGTGCGCAGCTCGTGCGAGACGGAAGAGATAAATTCGGACTTCTGTTTGCTGATGAGTTTGACTTTTTCGAGAGCGGATTCAAGTTCCTTGGTGCGTTCCTTGACTTTGGATTCAAGCATCTGGCTGGAACGGAACACCTGTTCGAAAAGCTGGGTGTTTTCCAGCGACTGGCCGATCTGGTTGGCCAGAATGGAAATAAGTTCTTCGTCGCCCTCCGTCACCGCCGGCGCTGTATAACGGTTTCCGGTAAAAAGCATGCCGCCCATGTCGTTTTGCGTAGGGATGGGTGTGAGGATGAAGTGTTCGGTCGCGAACAGCTGGACGATTTTTTCTTTGGTCTGTTTGGAGCAGTTGACGGAGGAAAACGTATGACCTTCTTTGAGTGCTGTTTTGAAATGTTCGTCGCGGTTAAGCTGAAGGACGATGTGCTGCAGGCGGTCTTCGGGGAATCCGATGTTGACCCGCGCGCGCAGTTCTTTTTGATCATCGTAGCTGATGACCAGCGCTCTTGTGAATCCGAGTTCGTCGAGCATGGAGGCGTTGATTTTTTCGAATACTTCTTTGGCGTCGAGCGTTTTGCTGATGTCTCTGGAAAATTTCTGCAGTGTGTTCAGACCGATGAGGCGTTTTTCGAGTTCTTCCTGGGCCTTATTCAGCTCGAGGTCTGTCTTGACGATGAGTCTGGCCTGTTCATCCAGATCGTTGAATGAGCGCATCAGTTTTTCGTGGACCGCCTTCATCTGCTTGATCTCTTCGATCTTGTTGAGCAGATAAAATGTGATCCCGACGATCACAAGGATCAGAATGAGAACGAGTGCTCCGAAAACTGTTGAGACGTCAAAATTATTCATAGATCAGCTTAGCGCGATAATGACGATACTTTCATTTTGAAGGTGAGTGTTTCTTAAATGGTCAATCGACTGAAACGGCGCAACCTCTCCGGCGGAATACATACCGATCATCGGCGTGGTATATCCTAGGATGTCTTTGATGATCTGGATTTCCTGGATGGCGGTGCGGCCGAGCAGTTTATAGCGCGTCATGGACTCGATGATGAAAATGAGCTTGGCCTGCCGGCCGGAGAGACCTTCGCGTACTTCGAGTGCGGCATCCAGGGCCGCCTGCCGGCATGAATCCTTGCTGCCGATCATCAAATGCATCTCGGAACCTTCGGGAACCTCTCCCTGACATACAATACTCCCGTCATCTAGAAAGTCAATGGCGTTACGCAACAAATAATAGCGTTCCTCTTCGAGATAAACGCCCATTGGATAAAGAATGGCCATGGCCCCGAGGCGTGATTCCTTGAGGCTTTGGATGTCCATGCCGAAGTAGGTTTCATACACATTCGCGGCCGGTTTTCCGTCGATGGTTTTGATGATGCATCCCTGGACTTTGTCAATCGTCCGCGGTTTCCCCAGCGGTTTCCAGCCGTGTTTGCTGCCGATGGCGATCGTGCTTTGCCCGCCGATCAAAAGACCGACGGCGGCATTCGAGAGTATTTCCCTGTTGTAAAACTGGAAGGTTTTCTTAAAGAGAAAGTTGTCGCTGCTGATCGCTCCGACAACTGGCGTCGTGCTTCCCAGAACTTCTTTGGCGCCGTGCGTGAAGGAGGAGCCGCTCACCAAACCTCCGTCGGAGAAAACGGTGAGGATCTGGCGTCCGGGATTTTTGTGCTCTCCGCTGACATCGCGCGCCATCTGAAAGCCCGCCATGCGCATGTCTTTGCCCAGGATGTCGCGCAGCACGGTGGTTGTAAATTGGATGTCGTCGGAGTTGATCGCCAGTACGGCAATGCCTTGCGCTGAAATTTTATCGGTCAGGATGATGCCCGCCGTCGAAGAGCCGATGATTTTATTGGGCTGAAGGATTTTTGAAATTGTTTCAATGACCAGCGGGGAGCAATACTGGATGCTCGCAAAAACCATCACCATTTCGGTGGTGACAGCGTTTAATTGATTTTTGGCTTGGGCTGCCGCTTCTTTGGCGGCCTGGGCCGGGTCAGACAGAGAACTAAAACCGATGCCGATGTGTGTGGCCACTGACGAATCTTTCGAAGATGTTGTCCGTAAATTTGCTCCGAGGTAATTTTATGCGCTGGATCACGGGGTGTCAATAGAGCCGGGCAATTAATTTATTGACGGGGTTTATCGATATTGCTATATTTAAGACCAAATTTAGGGTGGTAAGTGATACGTGGTACGTGATAAGAATAAGTTCACGTACCTCTTACCACCGATAATCTTCAAATCTGCTATACCACATACCACTTCTCAAGGTTTTTGGTAAATCCGGCCCCATCGTCTAGCCTGGTCCAGGACGTCTGCTTCTCAGGCAGAAAACACCGGTTCAAATCCGGTTGGGGCTATTTTTATCCCTTTCGATAATCCTTTTTTAAGGAGAACGTCTTGAATATCAAGGATCCGATATTTCAAACCTATGTCATAACTGCGTCGCTGATGTGTTTAAAAATGATGCTACAGGCTTGGGTTACTGTTTACCACATGATCAAATGCAATGGCGGTTTCTTACACCCAGAGGATATTAAAAAGACCGGATTCAATCCTGCACCGCATCCGGACCAGCTGAAACCAAACTCCCATGTGGAGCGCTCCAGGGCCATGCAGCGTAATGATACCGAAAACGTCCCGATATTTCTTGTCATAGGCTTTTTATTTACTTTAACGCACCCATCTCTTTTGCTGACTCAAATATTGATGTATGGATATGTGGTTTCGCGCCTATTACATGCGTATGCTCTAGGTACTGCCAAGATACATGATCTAAGAGCACTGTTCTGGTCGATAGGGTCCCTGATCATCGTTGGCATAAGCATCTATACGCTTATGTTTGCTCTCAAAGGGTAAACAGAGGCTGTTAATGTGGAATAATTGTTCTTAGCCTAAAGATTTTCGGTATTATCCAGTTTGGGCTATTTTTTCTGAACCCTTTGCAATAAAATTAATTGCAGAGGGTTTTTGTGTAATGCTACAGTTGACTGCAAACAAAAGACTTTAAAGTGTGTTGAAACATTGGGAACTAATAATTAGACCAAAAAGGACGACATGAAAACATGGATGGTACTCCTGTGTAGTTTTTTGTTGGGTAGTTTAGCCTTTGCCGAGACGATT
>JAGNTT010000213.1 GCA_017987425.1 Candidatus Omnitrophota bacterium | reverse complement strand
TTACGGCTATCAAAGGCAGACCGCCAGGAAATTTCAGATCGAAAGAATAAAACACAGCGGCCAGAGCAATCAGCTGCGCCGCCGAAACTATCAAAAAACAATTTACGATCCAGCGCAGAACAGCATCGGGATGGACCATGCGAAGGACGATAAGCTGTAAAACTATAAAGGCGGCAAACGAAAGGCTGGCCCAACCGATAATCAGCAGATCGACAGGCAACGACGTCATCTTACCCTCCCTTATTACGGCCGAGAACGGCTTGATACAGCACGTACACCTTCGCCATCTGAATTCCCGTCGGCGTCAGCACATACCACCCGCCGTGTTCGACGATACAGCGGATGCCGGCAAGCTCTTTTATGCGCGGCAGAATAAATTCCTCATCAGAAAAATGTCCAAACAACTCTTCCCGCGACATCGAACCGTTGCGGGATAAAAGCAAAAGAAGTTTTTTGGAAGGACTCATCTGCTGGGTGGAGAAATAAAACACAAGATAGGTCGGAATAAGCAAAAGATAAATCAGCGTGGCTGTGCCGTAAAGACGCACGCCCAACACGGAAGACTGGTCAAAACGGCCGTAATGGCCCGTCATCCAGAAAAACGCCCACAATAAAATCAAATTTAAAAGGGCAATACTGAAAAAGTGTTTGAGCAGAAGGCCGCCCTTCGACCACTTCCTGCAAATGACAAGATGGATGAACACGGAAACCAGAAAGAAAAAAAGCATTACGAAGATGTCGAACATAATTTCTTGGATTGCTCGGGGGCGGTGAAGTAGATATCTGTAATAAGTATTCCGATGGTGCCGGCAACGGCCCAGATACTTTTAAGTTTGAACGCCTTGGAACGGTCGCTTTTGCGTCCGATGTGTTCAAAGTAGATCGCTTTATAGGTGTAACCGCTTTTGATCATGCGCACCAGACATTCGGCCAGTGTCGCAAGCCCAACCGATTTAATGGGGATCGTCTTTAAAACCTGCGTCCGGCAGATGAAGGCGCCGTTGTAATATTCCAGTTTCAGACCGAACAGCGTATTCATGATGAATACAAAAAGTTTGGACACCACCCGGCGGAACAAAGAACGTTTGTTCGTCCTGGACATATAACTGATGACCAGGTCCGTATCGCCGATCTCATTGACCAGTTTGGCCAGTGATTCGCCGGCCATGTCGTTATCACCCGGGAAGACCGTGACGTATTCCATTTCCGCCAGCCGCACACCGCGGGCGTACGAATATCCGAAACCCTTATTGCCTTCGTTCGAAACCACCGTGATGCGCGGATTGGATACGGCCTTCTCCATCGCCATCTTGCGCGTGTCGTCCGAACTGCCGTCGTCAATCACAATGATCTGGTAACCGTCGACAATCGGACCGACCGCTGACACAACGCTGTCGAGCGCGCCCTGGATATTCCCCCCCTCATTATAGGCGGGAATAACGACCGTCACCGAACGCAGGGATTTTTGGATCATAAGGATTTGTCCATTTTAATGACTATGCGGCCTGCATCGCCGGTTTTCAAAAGATCAAAGGCTTTATTAATTTCTTCAAGCGAAAAACGGTGCGTGATCAGATCGCCGATGGGAAGTTCGCCCTTGTCAAAGGCATCGACATATTTGGGAATGTCATAACTCGGTTTGGTCTCTCCACCCCAGGTCCCAACCAGTTTTTTACCTTTGATCAATTCAAATGGATGGATCGAAATCTTTTCGTCTTTGCTGAGATTGCCCGCGATGACGCACATTCCATTGCCTTCGCGCGCCAGATCAAAAGCCATCTCCATCGCGTTCTTGTTCCCGGAAGCATCGATCGTAAAATCAACTCCGTCGGGGGCGATTTGGCGCAAAAGCTGCCAGACATCGATGCGTGAAGCATCAACAGTATGCGTTGCCCCGCACTGCACGGCAAAATTAAGTTTCTCCTGAGTCAGGTCGATCGCGATGATGGGATTGCATCCGCGGCGTTTGGCGCCCATGATGGCGCTTAAACCTATACCGCCGACACCGAATACAGCGATTGAAGAATTTTTCTCCGCCTTGAGCGTATTATTGACGATCCCGCAGCCGGTCGCCACCGCGCATCCTAAAATAGAAGCCGCTTCCGGATTGATGCGCTTGGAAATTTTGGTCACGCGATTTTCGGAAACAACCGAATATTCGCTGAAGGTCGTGACTCCTCCGGCGTTAATGATCTGCGATCCTTTTTTGTACTGCGAGTTTATGCCGTCGAGCCCGTCACCCTTGATCCAGGAAAGCGCCACATAATTTCCCTTCTTGACCTTGGTGATTCCTTCACCGACTTCTTCGATAATCGCGGAAGCTTCGTGACCAAGCAAATGCGGCAGAAATTTATCCGGCCCTTTGAGGCCGATGATTTCGTTATACTGGGCACGGCAGACGCCGCTGTAGAGAATTTTGACAAGGACCTGGCCGCGTTTGAGATCGGGAATCTCGACATCCTCGATCACGAGCGGTTTGTTTAACTCATATAGTACGGCGGCTTTGGTTTTCATAACACCGGCGCACAAGAACACAGGAACACAAGAACACAGGCAGAACACAAGTTTAATCTTGTGATCCTCATGTGCTCCTGTGCGCTTGTGTTCATGTGCTCTTTCTTAAGGTATAAACCAGAAATAATCGCCTTCATATCCGACGGCTTTGAACAATTTCTTCCACTCGTCTACGCTCATGTAGGTCTGGGCGGTCAGGTTCCAGG
>JAGNTT010000212.1 GCA_017987425.1 Candidatus Omnitrophota bacterium | reverse complement strand
TCATGCTCGTGGGACTACCGCTGGCGCTCATGACCGGACGGCGGAAAGCCATGACGTTCACCTCGATCGGCATCGCCGTTGCCATCGGTTTTCTCTACTACGTTCTAAATGCCGTCGGGCTTGCGCTTGGAAAAGGCGGCGCCTTCCCTCCGATGCTGGCCGCGTGGCTGGCACCTCTGATTTTCTTTGTAGCGTCGGTAGTGCTTATTAGGAGATTATTTTAGGAAAGACGTAAGACGAGGGACGTGAGACGATGGATGTTGTTAGTTAGAAATATATTAAATTTTGTGGTTAGCAATTCAAAAATTATTCTTTCAGCGTAAATCGTTATTTTTTCTTCCTTTTTGACTTTGGTCCATTTCTTTACATCAACCGTCGTCCCACGTCTAACGTCTTTCGTCTCACTTCCCTCTCACTCTCATCAATTACTTATAAACACGCGGCAAACGATTACCGAGACTGCAGACGATTTCATAACTGATGGTGGAAGCCCACCGGGCAAGATCATCGGCGCCGATGGATTGACCCAGAACGATTGCAGGCATACCCAGTCTGGGCAGAGGGACGCTGGAAATATCGACAATGATCTGGTCCATCGTGACCCGCCCGAGTACGGGACAGTTTTGTCCGTCGATCAATACACAGGCCTGATTGGAAAGCGCGCGGCAATAGCCGTCGTTGTAACCGATGGGAAGAACAGCCACAGTCATATCCCGGTCAGCGATAAAAGACTGCCCGTAGCTTATGCCCTGTCCTTTGAAGACTTGCTTGAGAAAAATAATACGCGATCTTACCGACAAGGCGGGCCTGAGAGCGATTTGATTTCTCAGATTATCATCCGGATAAAGACCGTAAAGCATAAGCCCCGGACGGGCGAGATTAAAGAATATATTTTTATATCCCACAAAGCCCATGGAATTGGCCGCGTGCACGAGGTCAAACGTAATACCCGCCTTCTGACAGTCATTTAAAAGTTCCAGGAACGATTTGATCTGCTGAAGCGTCAAAAGCTCATCGGTATCCGCTGACGGAAAATGCGTGTAAATACCCTCGAGATTCAAATACTCGAGCGTATGCAATTTTTCGATAAAGGCAAGGGCATCTTTTAAAGGAACCCCTAAACGTCCCATGCCCGTATCGGCCTTCACATGCACATCGATCTTTTTCTGCAAAACTTGAGCATAATTGTTGATGGCAATCGCGAGCTCAGCCGTACAAATGGTGGGCGTCAATTCATAATCGACGATTGTGGTTGCCAGTTCCGGCAAAGTGGTTTCAAACAGAAGTATTCGTTGTGTAAAGCCCGCCTCGCGGAGCTTCATTCCCTCCTGCACGTTGGACACACCGAAAAATTTTCCGCCGCATTCATCGATAACGCTCGCAGTCTCGATCATACCGTGACCGTAACCGTCGGCTTTGACCACGGCGATCAGATCCATGTGCTTGTGATTGCCGGCCACCATCTGCTGGCTGGCCAGACGCTGAAGCAGAAGAAAGTTGTGTCGGATCGCGGAAGTATCGACGGAAGCAAACGTAAGCGGCGATTGAAGGATGGATTTCTGTTCTTTGATATACTTCATCGAAGGACTGCTTCCCGCGCTGACGGGAAATTTTTAAGAGTATAAATGATTACTTGGTTTTTGTCGGAAGCTGAACCTGACAATCCTGCGCGTACAAATACACCGGAACCAAACTACTGCTATCATCATACTCTTTCTTGCAGAATCTTCCATACGATAACATAGAAATTTTTTTTGCCTGCGGCATCCCGTTTTTGGGATCGGCAAAAAACGCGGCGCATGTTTTGGATGAAGCTTGCTTGTACTTTACATTGATCGCATCACGCACTAACGGAACAGCATCCCCCACAAAAAGTGTGCGGCCCTGCACCCGGTCCAAAAGATCATTCAGAGAAATCAGCATCGGTTTGGACTTGGGAACCAAAACATTCTGACGCGATTCATAAAGACATGCATAAAGAAGATTACGGCGAGCATCCATGATCACGCAGATTTCATCGCAGTCCTCTTGAAGAACATTCGCCGCCACCGCGTCGAGAGATGAAATGCCGACGACAGGCTTGCCCGTGCTTAAGGCAAAAGCTTTGATGGTGGATAGCCCAACTCGAAGGCTTGTGAAGGAACCCGGCCCAAGCCCGACGGCAAATCCGTCCAGCCGTTCAAAACGGACCTTCGCCAATTGAAGGATGTCCTCGATCGCGGGAATAATGGAAGACTCAAGGACTTTATCCAGATGGATATTGCGATAACGCAGCACACGTTCATCTTGGGAGACGGCAAGACTAAAATTCTTTGTCGAAGTATCTAAGGATAATATGTTCATACGATTACGCTGATTACTTTCTGAGTTCTTTGATGCGTTCCAAACGTTCTTTAAACTTATCCCCCGCCGCCGAAAAAGACAGAGACCTCTGTGTTTCGGACTTGTGTTCAAGGTGCACCTGGAAATATTCTTTGGGAGCCAGATCGCCCAAACGTTCGGGCCATTCGATCACACAGACACCGCGTCCGTAAAAATATTCCTCAAGGTCCACCGTTGCCAATTCTTCCATTTTGTTGATCCGGTAAAAATCAAAATGATAGACCGGCAGTTTGCCTTCGTAATAATTCATCAGGATAAATGTCGGACTGTTGACATCCGCCTCATTCACGCGCAGGCCTTTACTCAAGCCTTGCGTAAATGTGGTTTTCCCGGCACCAAGGT
>JAGNTT010000061.1 GCA_017987425.1 Candidatus Omnitrophota bacterium | reverse complement strand
AGAAAGAAATTGAGCAGCATGGTGCCCAGAAAAGCACCCGTCGAAGGATACTGCATCTGAAGCATAAAACAGACGGTGTTGATCCCGACGGGAATGAGAATGGCGGGCCCCATGGTAAGGATCGAGAATCCATCGATCAATGACTGGCCGATATATAATCTGGGCACGGCACATCTCCTTTGGACATTTACTCAGAGCTTAGACCTGCCTCCCTCAATGGGGACCGGCCCTTTCGTTCGTATAATTCAAACAAATCCTGTAGGGGCGGGGTTTCCCCGCCCTTTTTAACGGGCCGGGTGACCCGACCCCTACATTATTTATATTAAGGTCACATCGTGAATCCCAGGACGTTTCATTTCTTTCAGAATTCACCGCGCTGCAATAACAGATCCCCCATTTTTATCGCATCATCTCTGAGTTTTTCATAATCCACACATCTCTGGGCAATATCCATTTGCTTCGACCTTAACTGCACATAACAACCCTGTCTGGCTTCTTCGGTTTTCTCTAATGCGTCAAAGAAATCCTTAACGACAGGCATCAGATTTGAAGGAAGTAAATGCAGTTCGGATTTATACCATGCATAAACCTCTGAGTGCTGAGGAAATGAATCTAAATCCGGAAAGCTGTTGTTAGAATAATTGAGTTTTCTCTTAAAATCGTTTACCAAATCTCTGCAAGCTTTCAACCACGATACGTTACGTTGAATTTCGATATAGATATTCTTACGATATTCATTTTGTTTGTGAATATAACCGGCCACTAATGGCACGCTGATTAACAAGAAAAGGATCAGCGGAAACAATTCTTTGAAATAGTTGCGCCTTTTTAAAGTCTGTCTGCTTTTTGCCTTTTGATCGGATGGCAAATGAGTTAGACAATATTGCGAACCTTCTACCACCTCTTCCTTACACGCTTTTCCCCGGCTCGTTTTCCCTTTGCATTTAATTTTTGCTATTTCTTTTTTCTCAAGGGTATCACTTACCGCGAACTCCTGCCCCCCCGGATCAGCTGTAAAGCCCTTTGGTTTTGTTAAAGTCTTAAGAAGTCCTTGATATCCAATGTCAAAGCCATTGGTAAAATCGGCATATGGCTTATCTTTTAAAAAGACGGGGATTTCGTATCCTTCCAATAATATCGGCAAAACGACAACACGTTTACCATTGATTTCCTTTGCCGCAACAAATGCTGCGTCTTTCTGAAGCCAGAAAGATTTATTTGAGCTTTTAGAGATAATGACCCCTAAATATTCGATGCTGGCAATTCCATAGGAGATCTTGTTTATTAAAAAATCTCCCTCCAACATTTCATCCTCATTTCCCCAAACATTAATACCATCTCGTGCAAGACACACCTTCAGCTTTCCAACAAATTCTTTATCATTTGTATGATGACTTAAAAAAACACTGCTCATAATTCCACCACCTAACCATGTAGGGGCGATCAATGATCGCCCAAATTTCGGGCGGTTGATAACCGCCCCTACATTTTTATTTTAAATCCTCGTCATTCAAATCCTGCTGCCTCGGATTATTCCGGACGTATTCCCGCAATCGGTCCAATTCTTTTTCATTGCGGATGATGCGGTCGTGAAAGCTGCGTTGCCATTTAAACCCAGGATCAATCTTTTGGTGAATGGTCTTGGCCACAGCACCTTTGTACATTTGGATGATCCGGGATAACGATGGGAAATCGATGGTCGGGCCAACGATTTTCGGGCGAACAGTGTTCGCCCCTACAGTTTTTTTTATTATGACAATTCCATGGATATGATCGGGCATGATCACAAATTGATCGATGACCACGGCGGGATATCTGACAGGTATTTCTAACCAAAGATCTCTAGCTATTTCGCCTTTACCGTTTAATTGCATTTGGGCGTCCTTGATATTTCCAAACGACATATTCGGGCAACATATCGTCACGAAATAATACCCGTTTTGCGAATAATCGTAATGACTCAGCCTGAGATTTTTACGGACCGGAAAAACCATAATTCCCCCTCTCCTTTCGGATCGGGGGAATCCAAAAAATAAAATAAAAAATGTACGGGCGATCATTGATCGCCCGTCATATTACCATTCTAACGCGCCGCCGGTTTGGTATTCCGTGACCCGGGTCTCGAAGAAGTTCTTCTCCTTCTTCAGATCAATGACCTCGCTCATCCAGGGAAAAGGATTGGCGGAGTTGTATTGTTTGGGGAGATGAAGCTTTTCCAGGCGGCGGTCGGCGATGTATTCGACGTATTCGCCCAAGAGCTTTTCGCTGATGCCCAGAATGCCGCCGTGCTGCAGACATTCCTTGGCGTAATTTTTCTCGAGCTCCACGGCGCGGCGGATGCGATTCACCGTGTGCACCTGGAATTCCGGGGTCCACAATTCCGGATTTTCCTCGATGATCGTGTTGATGAGCTTGATGCCGAAGTTCATGTGAATGCTCTCATCGCGCAGGATGTACTGGATCTGCTCGCAGATTGCGGGCATGCGGTTCTGGCGGCCGAACGAAAGCATGAGCACAAACCCGCTGTAGAAAAAGATGCCCTCGGTCACCACATAAAACCCGACCAGGTTGTCCACAAACTTCTGCAGACCTTCGGTGGTGTTGATGTCCATGGTCTCATCCATGATGCCGTCGGTGCAGCTCATGGAGAATTCGTCCTTCTCGTAAATTTCCTTGTTCTCGCGGTACATGTTGAACATTTCCGATTCGTCCATGGAAAGGGATTCAACAATGTACTGGAACGTATGAACGTGGATCGCCTCTTCGAACGCCTGGCGCAGAAGATACTGACGGCATTCCGGATTGTCGACGACCTTGTAAATGGAAAGCACGATGTTGTTGCCGACGAGCGTCTCAGCGGTCGAGAAGAAACCGATGTTGCGTTTGATCACATGGCGTTCGGCCTCGGTAAAGGCATTCGGGTCTTTCCACTGGGAAATGTCGCGGGCCATGTTGACTTCGGTCGGCATCCAGTGATTGGCGCAGGCGTCCAGATAAAAATGCCAGGCCCAGTTGTACTTGATCGGCACCAGCTGGTTGACGTCGACCATGCGGTTGTTTCTTAAGATCCTTTTGCTGTCAACGGATATACGCTCATGCGTCATACGCAGGGCTGTTCCGGTGACAGAACATTCTTTTGCCAAAGGTTCGGGGGTGACTTCGGACATTCTAAGCCTCCTGTTGCAGAAAGTTATTTAAACTTAAATCTTAAAGAGGTAAAAGAGGTAAGAGTTAAGAGGTAGAAATTCATTACGATTTTTTACCTCTGTACCTCTTACCCCTTTACCTCACTAAATCTTTTCAAATCACTGACAAGATTCACAATCCTGAATGGGTTCGGCAGCAACGGTCGTCACGCGGCCTTTCTCATCGCGCTGACGCTGGCCGACGACGTCGTTATACTTATTGATGTCCAGGGTGCTTTTTTCGATGCGCGTCGCGCCCATGGAACGCAGATAATACGTCGTCTTTAAACCCTTTTCCCAGGCGAAGAGGTACATGTCGCTCACCTTTTTGCCGCTGGGCTTGGCCTGGTAAAGATTGAGGGATTGTCCCATGTCGATCCACTTCTGGCGGCGGCTGCCGGCCTCGATGATCCATTCGTAATCGATCTCGAAGGCGGTGGCGTATTTCAATTTGACCGCGGCCGGGATCCTGGGAATTTCCTGGATGGACCCGTCGAAGTATTTGATGTCATCGATCATTTCCTGGTCCCAGACGCCGAGCTTCTTTAAGTCTTCGACCAGATATTCATTGATGACGGTGAAATCACCCGAGAGGTTGCTTTTGACGAACACATTTTTGTAGACCGGCTCGATCGAGGCGGTGACGCCCGTGATGTTGCCGATGGTTGCCGTCGGCGCGATCGCCATGACGAGCGAATTTCTCATGCCCTTGGTGCGGATGGCCTCGCGTATCGGCCCCCAGTCCATGCGCATGGTGCGGTCGATGTCGAGATAACCGCCGCGTTCCTGCTCTAGCAGCGCGATGGTATCGTACGGCAGAAACCCGCGGTCCCACTTGGAACCTTTGAACGAGCTGTAGACTCCGCGTTCGTGGGCCAGTTCGGTGGACGCGAGAATGGCGTAATAAGAAACCGCTTCCATACTCTCGTCGGCAAATTCAACCGCCTGGTTGGACGCGTAGCTCATGTCCTGCAGATAAAGCGCATCCTGGAAACCCATGATGCCCATGCCCACCGGACGATGGCGCTGATTGGCAGTCCCTGACTCGCTGGTCGGATAATAATTAATATCGATGACGTTGTCCAGCATGCGAATCGCGGTGATGATGGTCTGCTTCAACAGCTTGTGATCGAGCCCCTGCGGCGTCACATGGACGGCCAGATTGACTGAACCCAGATTGCAAACGGCGGTCTCGTCTTTCGACGTGTTCAAAAGAATTTCCGTGCAGAGATTCGATGAATGCACAACACCCGCGTGGTCCTGCGGCGAGCGCACGTTCGACGGATCTTTGAACGTGATCCACGGATGGCCCGTCTCAAAGAGCATGGAGAGCATCTTGCGCCAGAGATTGATGGCCGAGACGGTTTTGAAATTCTTGATCTTTCCGTCCTGGGCGAGCGCTTCGTATTCTTCGTAGCGCTTTTCAAACTCGTTGCCGAAAATGTGATGAAGATCGGACACATCGTTCGGCGAAAAGAGCGTCCAGTTGGCGTTGGCCTTAACTCTCTTCATGAACAAATCGGGGATCCACGCGGCCGTATGCATGTCGTGCGTGCGGCGGCGTTCATCGCCGGTGTTCTTGCGCAGTTCGAGAAAATCCTCCATGTCCAGATGCCAGACTTCGAGATAGGCGCACATGGCCCCCTGTCTCTTCCCGCCCTGATTGACGGCGAGCGCGGTGTCGTTGGCGACTTTCAAGAATGGAATGATGCCCTGGCTCTTGCCGTTGGTGCCCTTGATGCGCGAACCCATGGCGCGGACGTTGGTCCAGTCGTTGCCGAGGCCCCCGCTCCATTTGGACAGCATGGCGTCATCCTGGATGCATTTGAAGATGTGGTACAAATCGTCTTCAATCGTTGTCAGGAAGCAGGATGATAACTGCGGATGGCGTGTGCCCGAGTTAAACAGCGTCGGGGTTGAGGACATGAAACGGAATGTGGACAGGATATTGTAAAACTCAATGGCGCGTTCGTTCTTTCTGGAACCTTCGTTGATCGCCAGGCCCATCGCCACTCTCATCCAGAAGATCTGCGGCAATTCAAGACGGCGGTCTTCATGATGAATGAAGTAACGGTCATACAGCGTCTGCAGGCCCATATAACGGAAAAGAAAATCGCGTTCCGGAACGATGGCCTTGCCGAGTTCCTTGATGTCAAACGTGCGGAGTCTCGGATCCAGAAGCTGAAGATCGATGGCTTTCAAGACGTAGCTGGCCAGATAGCTCGGATATTCGGCGCGCATGCGTTCAAAGCTCGCTTCGAATCCGATAGCTTCATAGTATTCCTTAAGCAGCAAAAGACGCGCGGCCACGAAGGAATAATTCGGTTCTTTTTCGATGAAGGAACGGGCGGCCATGATGTTGGCCGTCGCGATTTTCGACTCGGTGATGCCGTTGAAATAATTCTTCACGGCTTCTTTAAAAAGCGTTTCGGATGAGACATCGGCCAATCCCTTGCAGCAGGTCTCGAGTTTGAAACGGATCTCGTCGAGATTGATGGGCTTTTCCTGGCCGGAGACGGTCTTGACATTGATGCCCTTGACCCATTCCAGAGTTTCCAGAAGAGCGTTTTCATCGGCGATTCTGCGCTCTTTGGCGCGTTCTTCGCGGTAGATGATGTAGCGCTTGGCCACTTCATGATAACCGGCCGACATGATGGTGCGCTCGACGATATCCTGGATCTCTTCGATCGGGATGCCGCGGCCTTCGGGCCAGCGGGTGCGGATCTCGACGACGACTTTTTCGGAAAGCTCATAGGCTTTCTCAAGGAGAATTTCGTTAAAGAAACCGTTGTTATGGGCCTGGAACGCCTTGGCGATCGCCAAAGTGATTTTCTCGGGCTTGAAGGAAACCGGTTTGCTGTTTCTTTTGAGGCATGTATACAGTTCGAATACGGAACGGCGGGCCGCGTGATGCTTGCGGTAGCTGGCGTAACGCTCCCCTACTTCTTTGAAACCGTTCTCATAAAGCTGGCGGATGACTTCGTCCTGGATTTCCTCGACAGTCAGGACTTCATCTTTAAGCGCGCGCTCTTTAATGAGGGCGAACACGCAGTCGGTGACTTTGGTGGCGTCTCTGAGCTGTTCATCGGAGAGCTCGGCCTCGCGCGGCTGGCCGTAATATTCCTTAAACGCGTTGGAGACCGCGTAAAGGATGCGCTTGGGGTTGTATTCTACCTGCTGGCCGTTTCTTTTTTGGACTTTTACTTCGGTATTAAGGGTTGTTTCCTGAGACATTAGAAATTCCCTCCAAGGGTATAGAAAGTATGATGACGGTTGAATCTATGAACATGGTTATTGACCTGAAGTTTTTGAAGGGTATGGCTTAGGATGTGTCGTGTGACGCGGTTCATTCTTTGCACTTCTCTAGGGCTAGAGGATTAACGGTTAGAACCTTATGTGACCACTATATATTGACAGCACTGAACTTCAAGTACTAAATATAGTATTTTACGAACATGCCAGTGTCAAGAAATTATTGATTTTTTTAACAGCATTTTTCCGTCGAGAAACGGTTTTTTGACTGCAAAATTAAAAAATCTTAATAATTATTTTATTTACATTTTTTAAAGCGAATAAAAAACCTCACGGCCATTAAAAAATGACCGTGAGGTCAGTGCAAAATTAACTCGAAACAGCCGCGAAACGCTTGTTAACCTCATCCCAGTTGATGAGGTTAAAAAACGCCGCGACATAGTCCGGACGGCGGTTCTGATAGTTCAGATAATAAGCGTGTTCCCATACATCGACGCCTAAAAGAGGGGTTTTCCCCTCCATAAGAGGACTATCCTGGTTCGCAGTGGAGTGAACTTCCAGTTTTTTGTCCTTATTGACCGATAACCAGGCCCAGCCGGATCCGAAACGGGATGTTGCGGCCGCAGTAAACTTTTCTTTGAATGCGGTATAACTGCCGAATTCCTTGGTGATCGCTTCACCGATCTTGCCTGTCGGTTCGCCTCCCTTGTTCGGCCCCAGAATGGTCCAGAACAATGAATGATTGGCGTGACCTCCGGCATTGTTGCGGATGACGCCGCGGATATCTTCCGGAACAGCGTTCAGATTGGAAATCAAATCCTCAACGGACTTGGCGGCCAGATCCGCCTTGCCTTCCAGCGCCTTGTTGGCGTTGTTGATGTAGGCCTGATGATGCTTCGTATGATGGATTTCCATCGTCTTGGCATCGATGTGCGGTTCGAGCGCGTTGTTCGGATACGGTAATGGGGGCAAACTGTACGCCATATAAACCTCCTGGAGATCGTTGATAGTTGATGGTCGATAGTTGGCGAAAGATGGCAGACGTCTATCAACCATCCACCATCTCCCATCAACAAAATTTATAAAGCTTTCACTGCATTCAATACTGCCGCATAATCCGGCTCCGTAGCCACTTCCTTGACCAGCTCGACATGACGGACTTTGCCGGAAGCGTCGACGACAAACACGCAGCGGGCTAAAATTTTCAGACCTTTGATCATGACACCGTAGTTTTCACCGAATGAACCGTAGCGGTAATCAGACAGCGTGACCACATTGGTCGCGCCGGCGGCCCCGCACCAGCGTTTCTGGGCGAACGGAAGGTCGGCGCTGACGGTCAACACAACGACATCTTTAAAATTGCCGGCTTCGGTGTTGAAACGCTTTGTTTCCAGATCGCAGACAGGGGTATCAAGCGAAGGAACCGCGGAGATGATGAGTTTTTTTCCTTTATAGGACGAGATTTTCACCTCGGATAGATCATTGGCAACAACGGTCGCATCCGGCGCCATATCCCCCACCTTGACTTCATTTCCCAAAAGCGTCAGCGGGTTACCCTTAAGAGTGATCGCATTTGCACGTTCGGACATTAACTACTCCTTTCAATTTCAGTTATCAGTGGTCAGTGTCAGTGGTCAGAATTTCTGAACTGGTCACTGAAACTGGCCACTGGCCACTTATTTTTCCAATTGCGTTTTATAAATCTGCGCCGCGAGGATGCCCCCTGCGACGGATTCCACCAATAAATCCAGATGTTCTGCAGTCCGCCGCCTAAAAACGCCTGGCCGGCGATACCTGTCAGTCCCAAATAACCTTAGGAGATATGCTCGGACGCGACCGCTCCTGCAGTGATAAAAATCAACGCAAACGTCCCGATAAATTCGGCGGCCAACGCTTTAATACTCAATCTGATTCCTTAGGTTGATTGATCTACAACTGAAGTGGTTGAACAGAACTTTTTTATCTTACGGATTTTGCTTCGTTTGTCAATACAAATGAAGCCGTCACAGCCATTTAATCGGTTTACCGACGAGAAATTTCATAATTACGGACCGCAATATGACAGTTAAGAACGGGTCAAAATCTATGACAATTATTGAGACGAAGATCAGCCCCCGGAAACATGGAAAAACAGTTGTCCGGCCGTGAAAAAAGTGCGAAACTTGCACATATTAGCGCTTTTTAATCCGGTGAAATCGCATCATCCAAGACCAAAAAGGAACCGCATGTTCACTTATAAGACACAGATCAGACTTCACGACACCGACGCCGCCGGAATTCTCTTTTTTGCCCAGCAATTTGAGATCATCCACGATGCTTATGAACAGCTTCTGGAAAAATACGGGTTTAGTTTTCACACCATGCTGAACAAACGGCCTTACTTCCTGCCCATCGTGCATGCCCAATCCGATTACAAATCGCCGCTGTTTGTGGGAGATAAAATCACGGTGCGCATCAAGGTGGGGCACATCGGGGAAACATCGTTCAGCTTTGTTTACACCATCCATAACCAGAAAAACGTATTGGTAGGAACCGCCAAGACCGTTCACGTCACCATCGACAAAAAAAAGCGGACCAAAATCCCGCTTCCTAAAGAAATACGCAGCAGTCTTGAAAAATTTTCGAAAAAGTAAGCTTGTGGATGGTTGATTGGAGATTGTTGATAGTCAAAAACCATCAACTATCTGCCATCAACTATCTGCCATCACCCATCTCCTCTAACCTATTTTATAGAATATTTCCGATCGATCTTTAGTCCTTCTTCTTGTTGAGAGATGGCCGATGGTTAAAGACCATCAACTATCCGCCATCACCCATCTCCTTTAATCAATTCAGAAAAATACTTCCTATCGATCTTCATCCCTTCCCCGCCCGCTTCTTTCGGCCAAGCGTAGAACGCGATCGGGATTTTAAACTTGGGCAGCTCCTGGGCGAGCATCTCTCGTAATATTTCATCTTTATAAACGACAATATCATCTTCCCAGCGGATGAAGGCCGCGGGCCGTCCGCCGAACTCGGCGTCTTTGACGGGGACCACCACCGCCTGCACCACGGATTTGATCTTCATGAGCGCCGCTTCGATCTCTTCCGGATGAATATTCTCTCCGCCGCTGATGAACATATTGTCTTTGCGGCCGGTGACGGTGAGATATCCGCCGGCATCGAGCGCGCCGGCATCGCCGGTATGAAACCATCCGTCCCCGTCGACGGCGGGACGCACGGTGTCGCCTTCGGCGTAACCTTTGAATAAAGTCTTTCCACGCACGCAGATCTCGCCTTCAATAACATTAATTTCTCGATGCGGCAAAACTTTGGCGCACGGAGCATCAATATCATTTAGCTTGCCTGTGGCAACCTGAGACGCCATCTCGGTCAGACCATAACTGACGTAAATGGGAAACCCGCGGTTCTGCGCCCGCTTGAGAAGATCTTTCGGCATCGCGCTTCCTCCCATGAGGACTGCTCGTAAATTGGACGGCGCCTCAACAGAAGCTTCCCCCAGCAACCGATGAATCTGAGCAGCCACCAGCGAAACGTGCGTAACCTTGCCTTGGATCACAAATTTCAGCGTGTCTTCGCGCGGCGCGATCGCAATGGCGGCGCGGCCGATCAGACAGCGCAGAAC
>JAGNTT010000060.1 GCA_017987425.1 Candidatus Omnitrophota bacterium | reverse complement strand
CCGTTGCCGTATCACCGGACATGCGGCCGTTTTCGAGACCGCCGTCTTCATCGCTGAATAAGGACGTCCGGATTATGTTTTTCCAGGCCGTTGTTACGGTCTGCCCCGATCTTTGCAGTTCTTCGGCTTGCTGCTTTCTGGACTTGAGCCACGCATCCGTCCCGTCAGTGCCCAAGCCTATCAGGATCAACCAGGCATTCGTCTCACTGCCCACCACGGGCAGAATCGCCGATACTTTCTTTTGCGCTTTCTCAACCCAGGCATCCACCTTTTCGATCCCCTGCCGGACAACAATCTGCCAAGCATTTGAGCTGCCACCCACCTTGTCCTGGATAGCCAGAACTTTCACGTGCGCTTTTTCCGCCCAGTCACCCGCCTTATCGATCCCTTGAATGATGATGATATGCCATGCCTGCCCTCTGCTTCCGACGAGAGGCTGAATCTTGTCCACGATCACCCGGGCCTTTTCGATCCATTCATCCGTCTTTTCGAGTCCTTGGGCCTGAACAACAATCCAGGCATTTCTGGGTCCGCTCACTAACTTCTGAATGCTCTGAACCTTCAGCTCGGCCGCCACCAGCCATGCAGGAAAATCGGGATGTCCCCGGATAACCGTCTGCACAGTGGCTCTTGAGCTCCCGAAATACTCCATTAAAAGATCGATCACTTTGAGAGGGACTAACCGGATCATCAAACCTGTCTTATTGGTTTTAGCCAATCCGTCGTACGATCCGACCAAAGCGGCCAAACGATCGAGGAATTCTTGTTTGCTCTCCGCGTTCAAATTCTTTAATCCCGTCGCATCCTTGCTTTTCAATAGTTCAAATTCATTATCATTGATCACACCCATGATGTTCAAAAGCTGAAGAGACCCCTCCTTCATTCTCGCCAGAGTCGCAGCCAGCCTCTCACGGTCTTCGAAGCTTAAATTCCCGGAATAAACGTTCAGCATATCCGATAACGCGCTGTAGATGTCCTTGTCCGTTCTGGCCAGGGCGCCTCCCCTTATACCAAAATTCGGGCCAGGCTCAACATTCAACAGCCGGGTCAGCATCGCGACTCCCTCGAGAAAATCAGCTGTAACAATTTTTCCGACGGGAAGCATACGTTTAAGACCTTCGGCATTAAGCAGATTAAACTGGGCCAGTGCCTGGAGGGATTCTTCGGTTAAAAGGGTACCAACTTTGGGAATTAAGGCGGGATCGACTGAAGCGGGTGCAGCAGACTTAGTTAGCGCATCCTGAAATCTCTGCTTGTACTTGAGATATTCCTCGTAGCGGTCCAGAGGAAAATATTGCTTGATCAATGCATCCTGATATTCACGTGTTTTCTCGGCCTTGAGCGCTTCTCTATCTTCGACGGATAATAATGCGATCTGCTGCTGATGCAGCGGTGTCAGCGATGTTTGGCCGAATGACACCACCTGTTCCGCCCAAGCGAGAATGTGGACATCACGCTTAGTCTTTGTTACGCCCTCAGCGGTTAACGGTTGCTTGGCCTCCGCCATCAACAGATCTGACCAGTTTGCTTCCATCGCCTCATGGAAGATGACCTCGTTGCGGACTTTGGCGTCAGAAATATCCGACGAAAGTACGATAACCAGCGCATTTCCTTCATCTATAAAATGATACGCGGTCATCCCCTCAGGCATCTGTTGCGCATCGACCTCAATGATCTTCGCATTTATTTCCTGATCAGCGATCGATAATAACTGAACTGTTGCGTTTGAAGCCAATCTCTTCCAGACCGTTAACGTGACGTCCGAGGGAGCTGGCGCAGGTTTATCCGGATCAAAAACACTCAGATCCTTAAGCGCCCCGCCGGGTATCCCATTTACCTTACCCCGAATAATCTCGGCCAGATCAGGAAAAATAGCGGCCAACTCCGGCGAGGCAAAAGCATGCACATACAGCGGCCGCAAACCCTGCTCACCCTGCTTCCTCAATATCAGATGCCTGGTGCTGTTTGAAGATGGCTGGAGCATCAACTTCGACGGCCCTGACCAGTATGAAAAATCAAAACCCAGCATGAGCATGGGATTTCCCAAAATCCGCAAAGATTCATCCCAGATGGATGTTCCGGTAAAGATGCTTCCCAGATAATCCAGATTAAATGCAAAACGGTACGGCGAGCGCTGTCCTTTGTCGGCCCATTGCTGATCGGAAATGCCCAAGGCTTTTATCAATAATGCTTCGATTTGAGGACGTTTGTCTTTCAAGGACTCATGACTGAAGGCTCTTTGTAAAAATTTAACTCCCGCATTCTGCTCATTGACCTCTTCGCCAAAATATTTGGACAGGTATACGCCAATATCTTTCGTCGGATAAGGACGTGATTCCTCGTCAACCCCTTCGTAATAAATGGTGGGATCGACAGCCAAAGCCAAGCCCCATAAGAGCATGTCTTCATGGGTCAAGCCGAGTTTGTTGGGTTGGCCGTCGATGCCGGGAATGACCTCGGTCCATTGAGAGGTTTTCTGCAATTCCAAAAGTCCCAGAATATATCTTTGAACGATTTGCTCACCCTGAAGGTCCCGCGGATTGCCGAGTAAAAGCTCCATATCCAGCGGAAACTTCTCATCAGAAAGCCCGAACTGGTTGTTCTCATTCTCCGGGTGAAGCCCGTTTCTTCTCAAGTGATTGATGAAACTTACAATCAGCAAACGCAAGGCATAGACCCTCTCGAGAGGCTCTGATTCCTCGAGAAATGTGTACATCCATGCGTACATCTTTTTAATCTGACTGGGCGTTCCAACGTAGTCCGAAAGGGTCTGCGCGACGTATTCAAAGACCGAACCAAAATCCTTGTCAAAACCGTTATTTTTCCATTCCCGACTCAGAGCACGGGCAAAATAACGGATTTCCTGCGGATCATCAATTTCTTGAAAACGTTCACGAAATTTCTCGGGCAGAGTTTGCCGGCTGGGTTCAGTGTTATTGAGATATAAATGATACTGATAAATACCCCCGCCTCTTTGTGAGACGCTGCTTTGAACGGCCTTGACAATATCCATCAAAAAACCGACATTGTCATCAAGCCTGCGTTTCACGTCGATGGGAAGTGATATCTCGGGACGGTTTAAAATCTCTACACCCTTTCCCGTGCTATCCACAGGATTCAAACCGATGGATGCCGTCAATGAATCCCCGGTCACGTCGCCGGCCGCGGAGGCCAATTGATCCGGATTGACTGTGATCATCTCAGTGGTCCGGCCCACCTCCACCCCGGTTTTAATACCGCCGGAGAAATACTTCCTCGGGACCACGGCATGCGTGCGGGGATCGACATCTTCTTTAATGTAGTTGTACACGCCTTTTTTATAAGCGGCCAGATACTGCTGATAAACTTTTTCTTTGATCTCTTTGTCGGCGACGTCGACTCCCGCGACTTTGTTTTGGCCCACATACATCTTGTTGATAATGCCGTCTTTCAATTTACGCTTGAACCAGGCGGCCATGATCATCGACCGGTAGACCTGTCTCAGCCTGGCAAAATTCTTCCCCTCATTGACTTCCCGTTCGATTTCCGGAAGAACGATCTCCCGGACGATTTGAGAACCAAACGTATTGTAATCTCTGGGTTCCCCAGCCCCCAGAGTCCCAGGGTCCCTGGGGTTCCGGGAATCTGGGACACCCTTCGACAAAGCCAGGTAATCCTCCTCGAGCAAAACCTTAAGCCGGCTCTCGGTGATGACCGCCGTGTTGCCGTTCTGATACACCGTGGCATGGTCGGGCATGATCCATACTTTGTTGAATGTGCTCATCGGGATATCCGCATCCCCGTATTTCTCATAGGCTTTTCTATAAACGTTTTCCCAGAATTTCTTGCCGAGTTCATGTTCGGGATATATCAGAGAGGCCGTCAGCTGTTTCAAAAGATAATCCTGCGCCAAAAGATCACGGCCCATTTCCGTAACGCCGAATTCATTCGGAACAATCCTGTCATGTTCGACCGGAGAAAGATTGACCCACTGGTCCTGGTCAGGAATAGTTAATGCAGTAAGAAAATATTTGATGAGAATTTTGGTTTCTTCGTTGAGACGCTCTTGATTCAGATTGGAATTACCGGTGTCGAGCAGAAAATCAAAACGGAAAGGATTGTCGGGGAAGATTTTGATGCCCTTGATCGCAATGGGGACATACTTAGGGCTTACACCCACCATCGCCCCCGGCATGGGCAGATTCAATACCGAAGCAGGCTGCGCGGCCGCGGCAGGCGGCAGAATTTGCCCGCTGACAAAGCTAAACAACACTAAAACGCTGAGCGCTTTATGCATTTTTCGCTGAAAAGTCATAAAAAGGCACTTGCCCTGATTGGATATTCTTAACTAAAGTTCGATTATTTTGGGAGGTATAAATGTATGTAAATAATAACATTTATGCGCAAAAAACACAAAATTATTTACTCCAAATCGCCTGGAGCAAATAGTCGTTTTTTTGCCGATTATGAGAGAAAATTAACTGAAAGACGTCCCGCAGCCGCAGGACGAGGAGGCGTTAGGGTTCTTATACTTAAAGCCGCTCTCTTTGAGGGTGTCGACGTAGTCGATCTGGATGCCCTGGAGGAAGGACACGCTTTCCTCATTGACAATGATGCGAAGTCCGTTTTGCTCGGAAGTTTTGTCATTGTCGTAAGGATTCTTCTGGAACTTCATTTCGTAGGAAAGACCCGCGCAGCCGCCGGTGACGACACCGACGCGTAAAGCATAACCGTCCTTGCCTTCCTTGGCCATCATCGATCTGACCTTTTCAATGGCCGCGTCCGTCAGGACAACCACGGGATGGTTGGGAGTTTTGTGTGTCGTATTTTGGGTATGCTGTTCCATAGTTTTATCCTCATTTGGACTATAACACAAGCCCCGAGCTTAAGCAACTAGCGTGTCAATTCCACAATCTTGGACTTGATGATTTTAAAGTTTCTTTTGGACGAAAGCAAGTAATGTTCCTGGAGCTCCCACGGCTTGGGTTCCCTTTTAAAAAGGGACGCGTCCAGGCGGTCGAGCGGAGCACCGTCCCTCACCCGCCTAAGCTCGAGCCCGGCCGAACGGATGATGGGCCAGCATCCGGCAAAATCCCACAGCGACGACCGCAGAAAACATCCGCATCCGCGGCCTACCGTAGGCCACAAAAGATTCACCACCGCACAGGCCTGGATCATCACGTGAAACTGAAAATCGTTAAAAGAAAACTTGCGGAAAAACGTGTCGTTACAGAAAAAGATCGTCTGACTGCTGATTTCCTGGTCGATGGGAACGATCTTGCGTTTCCTGGCTTTAGCCGAAAAAGCATGCTGTATGTGATACGAATTTTTTCCGTCACAATAAAACAATTCATTGAGAAGCGGGAAATAAACAACGCCCATCCACGGTTTCAAATCTTTGATGAGGCCGATGGAAATGCCGAAGGTCGGAATGCCGTTGGCGTAAAGGCGCGTGCCGTCGATCGGATCGACCGACCAGATGTACTTGGCGCTTTCGATGCGCTTCTGGTCGAGATACTCAATGACTGCCGGATCTTCCTCATCAATTAAAAGATGGGCAGGGTCCGCCAGCAGTGGCGCGAGCATTTTGTGTGCGAGTTTTGAAATTGCCTTGTCGGTCTTGGTGACAATCGTTTTGTCCGACTTGATGCCGGGATCGCTTTTATGAATATTCTTAATCGCAATCACCGCGCCCTCGCGGACGAAACGGAGCATGAGGTCTAGATAGTCGGATTGATTCATCATATGAATTGTTGTTCGGGAATCGTTGATCGTTGATCGTCATGAACAACGAACAACCAGCAACGATCAACGAAAGCTATTTTGGCGTGTAAATCAGCGTAATGCTGCTTGTAAATCCATGAAGAAAGTTTACTCCACCGACGGGACCGATCTCACCGGCGCAGAAAAATCCGGCAGCAGGAACAGGTCCGATATGCCGCTGGATCATTTTGATGTCGTGGTCCTTCACCTGAAAAAGATTCTCTCCCCGCCCGTTGCAGGAAAAAACGAACGCGCCTTTCAAATGATGCTGCTCGAAATGTTCCTTGTGACTTGCCAGCAGATCGGTCAAATCTTCCTGGGCCGTCTGGGCATCGCGAAGATGCAGCTGGACCGTTTGGCCGACATGAACGTAATCCGCGACAGCGCCCGAGCCGTTTTCCGGATCGATGCCCATGACGCCGCGTATCAAAAAATCACCGCGCTTGAATTTATGGTTGTATTCGTTCATTGCGATGCCGACGAATAAAGCTTCCTGGGCAAGCTCACGGTCACGAGGCGTAGCCTCTTCAAACACTTCCTTGACGACCTCATAAAAAGAACGTCCGGCCAGCTCCTCAATGACATTGTCATGCGCCTTGGTCACGATGAATGTCTCGCCGATAGGGCGGCATCCCTGAGAAACAACGGTCTCGACCGCGATATTTCCTGTCAGAACGACACCGGCCAGTCCCTCATCGTACATCTTATTATTAACGATGAGCACATTCTCGCGTTCCTGAGCCCCGCCGCTGGCAAGCCCGCCCACCACGCTGCATTTCGGATAGGCGTGATTGATCTCATCAAGATATTGGTTGGCATTGATTAAAAACGGATCCGGAAGGATGAGAAAAGTCGGTTTCTCGTTTGGATAAACTTCAAAAAATTTATAAAGGTCCTCGGGCTTTTTGAATTCCTCGAGCTGGTTCTGATCGAGATAAAACGGCTTGATGGAAACATCCGGCAGACGGGCGAGCATCAGCGCCGCTGACGGACGGCCTTCGATTTCCCGCTGGTTTCCGATGGTTCCGGCACAGGTGCAGCAGAGAAAATTGCGGATCCCGACACGGTTCTCAATCTGCTGATAAACCGTTTTGGCATCATACGGCGCCAACGGGGTGATAAAAAGGATCCCCAGATCAAAGCTTCCGCTGACTCCGGCTAAAAGCTGATCGACAATCCTGTCTTTTTCAAGTGTGTCCGCCAAACGGCTGATAAATTCCATAATCATCTCCTGAAGCCGAGCATTATAGGATGATTCAAACCAAAATACAATCCCAAGCCGTTTCTTCCTATTGAATTATAACGCATGCAGGGCGTAATTGACGTGTTTAAATTCTCTTAACGGATATTTTTTGGGAAAATTTTAATGGATCAGGGCGTTTTTGGCCCTTTCACGGCCGTACGGGGTTAGGATAAGCTGGTCGCCCTTCTTTTGGATCATGCGTTCCTGAAGCGACTGGGCGATGACTTCAGTGGTATAGTCGTCATCCCACAGCATGTGGTCCTTCATGTGACTGATAATGTTTTCCGTGAGATCAGCCTGATTGACTTCACTCTGAAGTAAGTGCACAACCAGTGTTTCCATCCCGAGCGTCCATTTGTTCCAGCGCCTGAACAGAAACCGAGCGAGAAGTCCGCGCTCAGGAGCAAAAATCAAAACCAGCAGAAATATCAAACCGCTCATCGCCGCCATCGAACCGGCGATATTAGTGTCCAGCCAGGACGCCAGAAAATATCCGCACACCGCCGAGACAACGCCGATGACGCCGCTGAAAATCATCATGTGCGAAAGCCGGTCGGTCAAAAGATACGCGGCGGCCGGCGGCGTGATCATCAAAGCCACGACAAGGATTGAACCGACCGACTGAAAAGCGCCGACACAGGTCACCGACACCAGCGTCATGAGCGCATAATGCAAAAGATTGGGATTAAACCCGAGAGAAGCCGCCAAATCCGGATCAAACGTCGATATTTTAAGTTCTTTGTAAAAGACCGAAATGAACGCTAGATTGACTGTCATGATCGCGCCCATGACCCAAAAGGCTTGAGGCCCCATATCCGCATTTCCCCAGTAGACGCGGTCGAACGGCGCGAAGGCGATTTCACCGAGGAGAACGCACTGCGTGTCCAGATGGACATTGTGCGCGTAAACACTAAGGAGAATGACACCAAGCGAAAATAACAGCGGAAAGACGAGTCCGATCGCGGCATCTTCTTTCAGTTTGCGTGTTTTTACAACCCCTTCCGTCAGCGTTACAGTGAGAACTCCGACGAGAGCGGCGCCCAACAGCAGAAACGGAGATGACAGACTTTTCGTATAAAAGAAAGCAATAACAATACCGAGCAGAATGGCATGACTGATCGCATCGCTCATGAGCGACATCCGGCGAAGAACAAGAAACACGCCGGGCAGGGCGCAGGTTCCCGCCGTCAGTGACGCCAAAACAATAATTTCAATTTGTGCCGCTGACATTGAACCTCTCTTCGTAAGCCTTGGTAAACTGACGCGCCTCGCGTAAACCTTCCGGTGTCAGCGCCCATCTTTTGTCCTGATGCTGGACAGCCCATCCCTTTTTTTGCAAATCCTGCATGGTGCGGTTGAGCGCACCGCGTCCGATCGCGCGCAACGCCGCGATGTCGTGTGGATGAAACGGGTCCCCTCCTCGGGTTACTTTGGCATCCTGCTGATTGAGCGAAAGGTCATCGATTTCAGAGAAAAGCAAAAAGTTTTTGAGCATGGTGGTCAGCTCGATATCCTGGCGCTGCCTATACCCGCGCACCCAGTCGGACACCAGTCCGCGTCGCGGAGCGAATAATAAAGACACAAGAACAATGATGCTTAAGAAGACCACAATCGTCGGTCCCGTCGGCAGATGCGACATCAGACTGCTGACAAGCGCGCCGCATACGCCGGCCAACGCGCCGAACAAAGCCGAAAGGACCACCATGACCTCCAGCCGATCCGTCCACTGCCTCGCCGAGGCGGCGGGAGCGACCAGCATGGCGCTCATCAGCACAACTCCGACCGTCTGCAGACCGATGACAATCGCAACCACGATCAGCGTCGTCAGAAAAATATCCAGCGCCTTCACCGGAAAACCGAGGCTTTTGGCAAAGTTCTCGTCGAACGTCAGAATTTTAAATTCCTTCCAGAATAAAAATAAAAGAGCCAGAACCGAAATTCCCAAAACAATCATAAGAGTTACGTCTTCGGTCAGAAGAGTCGCGGCATTGCCGAAAAGAAATTTATCAAGCCCGGCCTTGGAAGCGGTCGGCAGACGCTGAATGATGGTCAGGATCATGATCCCGACGGCAAAGAACACGGACAGGACGATGCCGAGCCCCGCATCTTTTTTGATACGCGTTGTCCGGGTGATCAGCATGACCAGCAGCGTCCCCACCCATCCGGCGATAGCCGCTCCCACCAAAAGAACAAACGGATTCTTGCTTTGCGTAATAAGAAAGGCAATCCCGACGCCGGGCAAAGTGGCATGAGCAATCGCATCCCCCAAAAGGCTCTGCTGACGCAGCACGGCAAAAGACCCCAGGCATCCGGAGACAAGCCCGAGCACAAGCGCGCCCAACGCCACCACGCGCACCGTGTGGTCGGTCAGCAAAACCTGAATAAGGGACTGTTCAACCATGATCATTCACCTTCGTTCGAAGCGCCCGTGAGGAATGCGGCGCGTCCGCCGTAAGCGCGGCGCAGGTGTTCGGACGTCAATACGTCCTGGACTTTTCCAAGAGCCACGCGGCGCACGTTCAACAGCATGACCCAGTCGAAATATTCCTTGAGCGTCTGAAGGTCATGGTGAACGCACACGACCGTTTTTCCCTGCGACTGCAGTTCTCGCAAAAGTCCGATGATGCTTTTCTCTGTCGCGGCATCAACCCCGGCAAAGGGTTCATCCATGAGATAAATCGGAGCGTCCTGAATGAAGGCACGCGCAATAAAAACTCTTTGCTGCTGACCGCCGGAAAGCTGGCTGATCTGACGGTTCAAAAAATCCGCCATACCAACCTTGCGAAGACATTCGACCGCAAGCTGGCGTTCACTTTCCCCCGGACGTTTAAACCAGCCCAGATGTCCGTAACGCCCCATCATGACGACATCAAGAACCGTCGTCGGAAAATCCCAGTCGACACTGCCGCGCTGCGGAACATAACCGATGAGCCGCGAACCCGGACGGTAAAGCGCGCCGGAGACTAGAATTTGTCCGGCCACCGGACGGATGAGCCCGAGGATCGCTTTGATCATCGTCGATTTCCCGGCGCCGTTGGGTCCGACAATGGCAAGAAGAACACCGCGGGGCACTTCAAAGTCCACGTCCCAA
>JAGNTT010000059.1 GCA_017987425.1 Candidatus Omnitrophota bacterium | reverse complement strand
ATGAAATCCGCCACGAATTTGTGCTGCGAATCCGCGCAGCCGTAAACTTCAGCCAAGGCGCGCAGTTGAGAATTGGAACCAAAAATAAGGTCCACGCGGCTGGCTGTCCATTTGAGTTTTCCGGTCGCGCGGTCGCGGCCTTCGAACACATCCTCAGCCTGTGAGACCGCCTTCCACGTCGTGCGCATGTCCAGCAGATTGACGAAAAAATCATTGGTCAGGGCCTGGGGCCGGTCGGTGAACACACCGAGCTGAGCGCCGCCGTAGTTGACGTTCAGGACGCGCAGACCGCCGACGAGAACGGTCATCTCCGGCGCGGTCAGTGTCAAAAGCTGCGCCTTGTCGATAAGCATCTTCTCGGCCTTCACCGCGCATTTGGTGCTGACGTAATTGCGGAAACCGTCGGCCACCGGCTGAAGGAACGCAAATGACTCAACATCGGTCTGTTCCTGGCTCGCATCGCCGCGGCCCGGCGTGAACGGCACCGTCACCACCTGGCCGGTACTTTTGACCGCCTGTTCGATCCCGACGCCTCCGGCCAGAACGATCAGGTCCGCCATCGATATCTTTTTGCCGCCCGGCTGGTTCTTGTTGAAATCGCTTTGAACAACTTCCAGAACTTTAAGAACCTTGGCCAATTCCGCGGGCTGATTGACATCCCAATCTTTTTGCGGCGCCAGACGGATACGTGCTCCGTTCGCACCGCCGCGCATATCAGATCCGCGGTAGGTGGACGCCGATGCCCAGGCGGTCGCGACCAGTTGAGAAACGCTTAACCCGCTTTTAAGGACCACGGCCTTGAGCGCGGCGATATCCTTGTCATCGACAAACTTGTTGGTCGACAGCGGGACAGGGTCCTGCCAGATCAGAATTTCCGACGGAACTTCTTTCCCCAGATAACGAACGCGCGGTCCCATGTCGCGGTGGGTCAGCTTGAACCACGCGCGCGCAAAGGCGTCCGCAAATTCTTTCGGGTTCTTCTGAAAACGGCGGGCAATAGGTTCATAGACCGGATCCATGCGCAAGGCCATGTCGGCGGTGGTCATCATCGGGGCATGACGCTTGGCGGGATCATGCGCGTCCGGAACGTCCTTGGCGCCCGCGCCGTTTTTGGGACGCCACTGATTGGCGCCCGCCGGACTCTTGGTGAGTTCCCATTCATAACCGAACAGCGCTTCAAAATAACCGTTGTCCCACTTGGTGGGATTCGCGGTCCAGGCGCCTTCAATACCGCTGGTGATTGTGTCTGCGCCCTTGCCGCTGCCGAACGCGCTTTTCCAGCCGAGTCCCTGCTCTTCGATGGAGGCAGACTCGGGTTCCGGCCCGACATTGCTCGCGGGACCGGCGCCGTGGCATTTGCCGAAGGTGTGGCCGCCGGCGACGAGCGCGACCGTTTCCTCATCGTTCATGGCCATGCGCGCGAAGGTCTCGCGGATATCACGGCCCGAAGCTATGGGATCGGGATTGCCGTTGGGACCTTCGGGGTTCACATAGATCAAACCCATCTGCACCGCGGCCAGAGGATTTTCCAGATTGCGTTCACCGCTATATCGATTATCGCCGAGCCAGGTGGACTCAGAACCCCAGTAGACATCTGCTTCCGGTTCCCAGACATCTTCACGCCCGCCGGCAAAACCAAATGTTTTAAATCCCATGGATTCAAGGGCGCAGTTGCCTGCAAGGATCATCAGATCCGCCCACGAAAGCTTGCGTCCGTATTTCTGTTTGATCGGCCACAGCAGTATGCGCGCTTTATCCAGATTGCAGTTGTCCGGCCAGCTATTAAGCGGAGCGAAACGCTGTTGGCCCGAACCGGCGCCGCCGCGTCCGTCGCCGACACGGTACGTGCCCGCGCTGTGCCAGGCCATGCGGATGAAGAACGGACCATAGTGACCGTAGTCGGCCGGCCACCAGTCCTGGGATGTGGTCATCATGTCAATGATGTCTTTTTTGACCGCGTCAAGATTGAGGCTCTTGAATTCCTTGGCGTAATTGAAGTCCTTGCCCATCGGGTCGGACAGCGGCGAGTTCTGGCGCAGAATATTGAGGTTGAGCTGATTCGGCCACCAGTCTGTGTTGGCCGTTCCGCCGCCGGCGGAATTGTGTTGCGAACCGTGCTTCACCGGACATTTACTTTCCTTGTTCATAGCGCATCCCTTCGTTGAATACTGTTGTACTTTTCTATTAATGTCTTGCCGAAGATCGGCAGAAATCGAATTTTGATTTTCCCCGGCGGCCCGCTGACTGCCGTGGGAACGCCATTATAAACTTCTCCCCTGTAAACGCAAAGAGGGATTTTCTAAAGAACCTGCACACTTCCGGAGAGTGTACAGGTTTCAGGCTATTCAAGTCTGAGAACAGACCCGTTGCGGCTGTCCGTCAGGATATAGATCGAACCATCAGGGCCCTGACGCACATTGCGGATGCGCTCACGCAGTTCGAGCAGAAGCTCCTGGCCATCGACCGGGCGGCCTTTTTGATCGAACACCACGCGGCGAAGATGCATCTTGCCCAGCGCGCCGACAAACAAATTCCCTTTCCACGCGGGAAATTTATTCCCCGTATAAAACATCATCCCGCAAGGGGCGATCGACGGGACCCAAAACAGGACAGGCTGTTCCATCCCCTCCCGATGCGTTTCTGTGGTAATAGTACTGCCGTCATAATTGATGCCATACGTGATCACCGGCCAGCCGTAATTGGCGCCGGGTTTCAAGATGTTGACCTCATCGCCGCCGCGCGGACCGTGTTCATGCGTCCAGATCTGGCGCGTCACGGGGTGCATCGCGATGCCCTGCACGTTGCGGTGCCCGTAGGTATAAATTTCCGGCAGAGCGCCGGCGACACCGACAAAAGGATTGTCCTTCGGAACCGTACCGTCATCATGGAGACGCACCACCTTGCCCTGATGGGACCCCAGATTCTGCGACTCCTGCATCTGACCGCGTTCGCCCAAAGTGATGAACAAATAACCTTTGTCGTCGAACAGCAGGCGCGATCCGAAATGATGGTTCGCATCGAGTTTCGGCTGCATTTTGAAAATGATCTTCACATCATCCAGACGGTAGTCCTTCAGGTTCAGACGGGCGCGCAGGACTTCGGTCCCGGTGAGGCCCGGACTGCCGCCTGAGTAAGAAAGATAGATCCACTGATTGCGCGGGTAATCGGGATGAAGGACAACATCCAGCAGTCCGCCCTGTCCTTGAGGAAAAATTTCCGGCAGGCCTTCGATGGGACGCGGATCAAGACCCCCGACGCCGATTAAGCGCAGCCGTCCGATCTTCTCGGTGACCAGCATCGTGCCGTCCGGTAAAAAGGCCAGCCCCCATGGCTGATCGAGATCCTCGGCGACGGTGACGATTTTAAATTCTTTAGAGACAGGGTTCACAGGTGCCGGCACCGACAGCACCGAAAGCACCCCCAGCAATAAACCCAGGAAAAGCGCTTGAGCAAAACGCACAGGCGGAAACTTCGATTTTCGAGATAGGGCCATGAACTTAACTCCTGAAATGGATGTTGTCCTTTGAATGATTCACACGATCGTTCCTTAACGGGCGATGATTGATCGCCTACTTCTTCAGCACTGCCCCCTCAGCTTTCTCTTTATTCTGCACCCCAGGCATTTTCATCCTGGGCCTGAAATTTATCCGAGAGACGCGAAACGGTGAATCCCTCTGGTTTAAATTTACAGTTAATGTGTTCTACGTTTCGACACAATTGACATTCAAACCAAATACCATATCTCTTCTTAGAATGATGTTCCGAAAAAAATGCTTCAACAGATTCGTTCTCGCACTTGGAGCAGAACAATCCGGAATAAACCCCTTGCGTGACTTTCTCTGCATTTTCTATGATGATTTTAACAAGTCGATCTGACTCCATGGCACTTCCTTTTAAACTTCCCGGTTAAACTTCCCGGACTGGACCTAAATTGCAATTTGGGTTAAGTTGTCGCCGAACAGGATGCCCCCGAAATTTGATCATCGCATTATGCCCTAACCCACGGACTAAATTCCTGAACTTAAAATGCGGCCCTGCAATCCGTACCTCTTACCTCTTATCTCTTACCTCTTATAATAATCCTCGCCAGCCCAGTTCCTGCTTATCATTTCTGACGTTTCGACAAAACCATCCCTGCCAAACCGCCGCCCAATAACAAAAGCGTTGCCGGTTCCGGGACGGTCGGTTGCGGCGTATCCCCGGGTAACGTTGCAAAGACCGCCGATCTAAACTCCCCTGTTCCCATGCTGGGCAGAGTATCCGTGCCCGGAACAAGCGAACGCTCGTAGGCGAACCAGTAAAGGCCGCCGTCCAGAGTGACATCGATATTCTTCTGCAAACCAAAATAATCTTTGACGTCCAGGTACCTGGGGGTCCCGTCGGGATCAGTTCCCGCCTGATCAAAGTTCAATTCAACCGGTGACCGGTACAAAACATTGGCCGTATCGGGTAAACGCAGACCGCCGGGTCCGATCACGTCGTTATAAATTATGAAATCAAATTTGACCGCGCGGTCAGTGAAGATCGAATCACTGGTGGTGTGGATGTCATAGGTGAGCGAGGATACATAGGTCTTTTCCAGAAGGGAAAACTGCGAGGCAAATCCCATTCTGTCGTTCGCTGAAGGGCCGCCGATGATACCCAGCGAGGACACCCTTGAATAATGCCCGTCGCCAGAATCGTGCCGGCGCTCGGCATAAGCATCGGTCAGATCCAGATCGCCAGTCCCTTCAAAAACAAACGCATGACCAGGCTTGGCCCACACCACCATAAACATAAAGATAAACAGATAAAAATATTTCCGCATATAAACCACCTTCTTTTTAACTTCCCGGGACTCGAAACCCCAAACACTCCCGGAGAGTGTTGCGGTTCCATGTCCGGAGGATTTTCAAAAAAATCCGACGGACGTTGTTGGCTCGATGCCAATACTTGTCCCCAACTTGGATGCCCACGGAAGTTCTATAAATCAGATTCGAGATGAAAGATTTATTTCTGTTCATAATATTTAAGCTTAGCAAGAAATTCTTGAGCAGTTTTCTCCTTTATTACAAAGAATTGACTGGAGAAACCCCCTGATACAAAAAAACCCGCACTGATCACTTGGCCAGTTTGCTTTAGCAATAAATAATATGTCTGCGCAGCTTCTATATCAATCTGAAGCGTGTTATTCCCCATTCCCGTATCCCAAGACCATTCCGTTGCAATTAATTTATTTCCCGGTTCAACCCTTTGCCAAAAAAATGAATTATTAGGTAATATTCCTATTTTTTGGTCATTGATAAGTATCTGAGGATTTCGCATGGATGGATTAACCTTCTGACGCATGAAATAAATAATTGCCGTCTTATCATCCGGCTCCCCCTTTGGGGCATCTTGGTAGGAGAGTTTTCCTGAATTTGACGTTGCGCAACCGCATAACATCAAGGCCGTAACTAATAATACACAAAACCTTTTCATAGTAAGCTCCCATTATTTGTACTTCCCGGGACACACGACTGGACCTTAATCGTAAACGGGTTAAGTCGTGCATCCCTGATTTCTTCTAGAACTCCATTTTTTCATGATACACCAATTTCTCAGAGCAAGACTTGCACCTGTCATCAGCAATTAAACCAGGAATGCTCACACCGTTGATTATGACATCATTACCATCTATTCAGATTAAAGGTTTCTTATCCATCAATGCCTATGATCCCCACCCAGAAGGTGATGGCGATGAAGTTACGAGTGCTCTGAGAACCGGCACGAGTTATTCAAATTTTTCATTCTTTCTGCTCTCTTTGAATCTTGTCTGAAACAGCTTTCGTCGTTTCTTTACCAAGTCTTCATTGTAAAGCTCTTTCATGAGCAGCCTGAAATTGTCTTCCAATTCCTTAACAGTCATTTTTTCAGGGATAAAGTTGACGTCAAATAATGTGCATTTCTCCCATGCGGCACAATCAATCAGTCTGTTTTCTTTTTTTAGGCGTTCGTATAAAGGCGTACCTGGAAAAGGTGTTTGAACAGTGATCTGAACATCGGACAATTCACTTTCTTTTACAAAATTCAGAACATCTTGAAAATTAGAACTATCAGTCCCATCCAATCCTAAAATAAAACACCCATTTACAGATATCCCATAACTTTGAATCTTTTGAATAGCTTTATAGTATTTATCTAATTGTTTTGCCTTCCAATTATTATTGAGCTCGATACGATCTAAACCGGAAAATTTGGAATTTTCAAATCCAACAAGGACTTGAACACAGCCGCTGTCCCTCAATAATCCCAACAACTCTTCATCTTCCGCTAAAGACACATCGGTTTCCGTGAACCATTTAATATTTTTACCAATAAATATTTTTGCTAATTCTTTCCCGTATCTTTTGTCAACAAAGGTATTGTCATCTGCTAATTCAATGAATGGCTTGTTCCATAATGATTTAATATATTTGATTTCCTGCTCGACCCTATTTATTGGTTTTGTTTTAAATTTAGGCGATATCCGGATCGAAGAGGCACAAAATTCGCAACTCCATGGACAGCCTCTTTGAGTTTGTACTGTTATTCGATTGTACTGCTCAATGTCTAACAAATCATATCGGGGAATTGGACTCTTTGAAAGATCGAAACTTCTCCCCCTTGCGTCATATACTTTTTGCAAGTTGTCACTTTTTAGATCCTCGATCAGCTTTTCCCAATAAATCTCACCTTCCCCAAGAACGATCGTATCGGCATGTTCGGCGGCTTCACCCGGCAATAAAGTGACATGGATCCCTCCTAAAATAACTTTTGTGCCCTTACTTCTAAATTTGTCAGCCAATGAATATGCATCTTTAATTTTAGCCGTAACACTTGATATAGCCACAACATCAAAGTTGCCGGGCAATTCATTTTCTTTGTTAAAAGAATCAAGACTAAGATAAGAAACAGTTATATCCGCGGGAGTTAAAGCGGCCAAAGTAAGAAGCCCAAGATTTGGCAAAGAAGAAATGGTTTTAGCCCGTTCCATAAATCCCGGCAAACTAAGACCAAGATCCATAAGCTCTTGATTCCGAATTCGAACGCCACTCAAGGAAATATAGCCAAGTCTCATAGCTCATTCCTTAATCAGAAGTCTTGATTTTTGGTTTCTTATGAATTCTGAATATATTTATAAGGTAGGCAATAAATAAAACCGGCGATGCAAAGACAGAAAAGTATGTGAGAAGCAGAACGATCCCATAAGCAGCATCATTCGCTGTTTTTTCATCTTCAGTGAGACCAGCCATAATATTAAAAACAACATGTTCCAGATTAAGAAAAGATAATGTCGTAACTATAATGGCTAAGGGTAAAATCGAAGCAATAAAGACGGCATGACCTTTTAATTGAGCAGCTCTTTTTAAATAAAGAATCCATAGGGTAACACGCCATATCGCTACAATCGCGAGAAACCAAACATTGATCATTTGAGCGGTTGGAAGCGTTGTAAATTTCTCAACAGGGATGGCATACAATATTCCCGGAGGAGAAGTCATGCCAACAAATATTAAAACATTTCGATAGCTCCAATTTCTTGGTTTTAAGGGTTTGGTAATCAACCATAAAACAAATGCCATTAATACAATATAAATGACAGACCCAAATCCAGCATATTGCCACCATTCGGCCCGAGGATTATCCCAATAACGGCCGACTCCAGCGATCCATGCAGCAATAACACCAAACACAAGATATTGCGTGCCCAATCTTTCCAGGTCAGGCTTGACGCTTTTAAAGCACAAGAACTTAAACTCGGTTTTAAGTATTTCTTTTAGATTATTCATGATTTCCTCGAACTTCCCGGAACACACGACCGGACCTTAATCGTAATTCGGGTCACGACGTGCTTTCGTCCCCGAAGGGGATGGCTCCGTATGATACATATCCCCCATTCTGATTTCGATGCTCAGACGAACCGCATCGCCCGCGGAAATTTTTTCTTTCTTGCGGACCTCGGCTTTCAAAGGCAGAAGATAGGCATCCGATTTCTTGTCGGGAAAAATGGATGTGTTCCAGGAGGTCTTTCCGACCGTCACACAAACAGGCAGAGATCCCCAGCCTTTGGCCATCTCCGCGAAACTTTTTTTGATCTGAGCGGATTCCTTCACGGGCAATGTTACGAAATGCCAGCCGGCCATCCCGGGATAAAGCCATACCTTGGCCTCAAACGCGTATATGTTCTTGATCGGAGAGGTTCTCATTGTTTTTGCATTTTCAAAGACGATCAACAAATCCCGTAGGGGCGGGGTTACCCCGCCCCTACAATTGTTATTTAATTTCGTATGGACTTTGACGAACATCCCCTTTTTCAATACTGACATCCAATTTCTCAGGCTCGGACGGCTGATTGTGACGTTTCAGATCCACGGGCAGGCAGTAGAGATCAAAAACAAACGATACCGGAATGTCCGCGAGGACGATCGCTGATACAAGAGGCATAGTCATGGTCCAATACATCCAGGCCGGTTTTATTTCTTCTTTATTCGTCAGCAATTCGCCAAATGTCCCGAAATCTGCATTAAGCCCGGCAAACGGCGGCGGGTTCCTGGTCGTTGACCGGGCGCCGATGGTCCCGCAGCCGGCGAGAAAGACCGCCGAACAAACAACTGTTATTAAAAGAAGACGTGTTGAATGCATAAAAGTCGTCCCATGACCTGCACACTCCCGGAGAGTGTTGCGGTTATTATTTACTCTGTAAAAACCGGCTGACCGTATTCCAGGCCGGTTTTGCCTTGCCATCAAACGTTTTTAACCCAAGCGAACAGATCATGTCACGGAACAAACTTTTAAATTCCCCGGACGCTTTTGAAAATCCGTAATACTTGATGAGCGTTTGACACATCGGGGGATCAATATCATGCTGGGCGAAAATGGCCGCCATCGTAATTCGCGGTTCCTGCCGGATGACGGGCAATATGAATTTAAAGAATTCTTCCTGCTTCTCATCTGAAGTAACCGAAAGAGGCAATGTTGAGTAGCCGATCTCCTGAAGAAAGACTTGCTTGCCCCCTGCGGTTTCTAAAATTTCATCAATATCCTGCTGGTAGTCCGGATTTGATTGTTCATTGACGCTGAGCGGGTAATAGGTGAAAAATGCCGCATCGCCGGCCTCAATGATCTGACGGATGATCTTTGCGCGGTTTTTCTTCAATCCTTCAAAAGTAACACTCATTCCCACTTGGGCTGAGGGATACTTTTCCAGGATCAGCAGCCTGGCCTTCTTGAAAAAATCCAAATAAGAAGCCAGTTCGTCGGGGTGAGATTCAAAATACACATCAACTTCATTGCCGACTAAAAATTGCGTCGGGTTTACCTCCAGATGCATCTGAATTTTATCCAGCAGTCCGGAAAATCGTTCAAGCATTTCAGGATTGGTCCATGGCGTTGTGATCAAATCAGCGCTTATATCCCGGCGGGTCGTGTTAATTAAGGAAACGCCAAAATAATTGGTTGTTGAATTCAGTGTTTTGGCCATGTAATTGAAACCGCCCAGCTTCTCTTTGACCGCGAATTTCCCCGGCGAAGGCTCAAGCTCCAGACCGCCGAGCAAAGTGAGATTCACGGATGAACCGGTTTGTTTAACTTCATTAACGGCGTTAATGAAGTCCTCAACCTTTAATTTCGAAAAATCCCGGGGCAAGATAATAATCCCTATTTCAGCCGCAATGGCCGCACTATGACCGGTCAACAGGAACAGGACCGCTAAAACCATCATGAATTTCTTAACATTAACGGTCAACTTAAACCTCCCAAACAACACTTCTTTGACGCATTGAATAAATGCGGGTCAATCCGTAAACACACGACTGATCCTTATTTTTAACTGAACCGGAATTCGGGTTAGGTTGTACTTTAATCCCCGAAAAGATGAACCCCGATTCCTTATTTTCTTTGTTCATGTGTTTTGGCAAAACCCTTGACCGAACCAAGCCCGAAGGCGCGTTTGATCAGTTTGATACGGCGGGTCAGATCGGTGGCATACAGGTCGATAAACACCCCTGGCCCGCCCATTACCATCGACCCCACCGAAAGCGCGTTTAAGCCTACGTTCAGCGTATGGCCGGCCATCCCCTTTCGGGCAAAACAA